>CAMDGJ010000278.1 GCA_945897545.1 Flavobacterium psychrophilum | reverse complement strand
TAATTATGAGGTATGGTTACCCCTTTTTTAATAACCACTATTCCTTCTTTTACAGCATACAATTCATTTGAAGAATCCTCTAAATGTTTTCCTCCATTAATATGAACATCATTTCCAATTCTGCAATTTTTATCTACAATTGCGTTGTTTATGAAGCATCTTTCACCAATCCCTATTAATTGTTTATTGTTATTAATGTCATTGTTCATTTCACTAATGTCTTGGTAGAAATCATTACCCATAACATAGCAGTTTTGAATTGTAGTATCATGACCAATTCTGGAACGATTTCCTATCACGGAACGCACAATTTCTTTGCCATTAATTATGCAACCGTCCGAGATTAATGATCGGTCAATGTTTGTTTGTTTTAACTTTGTTGGTGGTAATAATCTTGGGCGAGTGTATATTTTATTTTCGTTATCAAATAAATTAAAATGAGGAATATCATCTGTTAAACCGATGTTAGCCTCAAAAAACGAGTCAATATTACCAATGTCTGTCCAATATCCTTCATATTGAAAACTAAAAACTTTTTTACCGCCAACAAGAGCTTGAGGAATTATTTCTTTACCAAAATCTTTAGTATTTGGGTTTGTCATAATATCTACTAGTAATTTCTTGTTGAAAATATAAATTCCCATTGAAGCCAAATAGTGTTTTCCTTCACTTCTCATTTGATCGCTTACCTCTGATTTCCAATCGTTCAATAGTGCCTTCGCTGGTTTTTCGATAAAAGATTCAATACAACTTTCAGCATTAGTTTTTAGAATTCCAAATTCTGGAGCATCTTTATCGTTTACTGGCAAGGTGGCAATAGAAATGTCAGCTTGATTTTTAATATGCTCTTCAATCATCTCATTCAAATCCATTTGATACAGTTGATCTCCTGAGAGAATCAATGCATAATCGAAATCGTGATTCAAAAAATGAGGCATACATTGTCTTACGGCATCTGCAGTTCCCTGAAACCAAGTGGGATTGTCAGGTGTTTGTTCAGCAGCCAAAATATCGACAAATTCATGACTAAAAATGCTAAAATGGTAGGTGTTCTTAATGTGGGCATTTAACGACGCCGAATTGAATTGTGTCAATACAAATATTCTATAAATATCAGAATTAATACAGTTTGAGATAGGAATGTCAACCAATCTGTATTTTCCTCCAATCGGAACTGCTGGTTTTGAACGTGTTTCTGTCAATGGATATAGCCGAGATCCTTGTCCTCCACCGAGAATAATTGCAATTACATTTTTCTTTTCAGGTTTCATATTTGATAGTTGTTAAATGTTACATTTCTATATATTCCTGACTAACACGCTCCCTTGCGTGGTCTATATTCATTCCTTTTCTTCGAATTTTATTCAAATTTTTTATGTCTTTATACAAATTTACAACGCTATTAATCGAATAACAAACAGCTACAATTGACGCTTAATCCATACAAATTCCGTTTCCATTGTCTCCAAAATCAATTACTGTATATTTAAACCTCCTGTTCTTCGCACTATAGGAATTGTGCCATTTCGCATTGCATACATTTGAATCAAACCGCAAGATTCCAATCTTAAAGGCATCAATAAAAAATCAGAAGCAGCATAAATTTGAGGGGCCAACTCTTCGTTATAGCCTATAAAAACAGTATGATTATCTTTATAACTGGCCCATGAATGACATAACTCGTATTCAATTTCTATATTTCCTGAACTTAAAACTAAAATAATAATTTCCTTAAAATTCTCAGATATCGCAAATGCAGCAGAGTGTGGTAGCAAATACTAGCCTTTTTCTTCTAATAATCTTCCTATAAAACTAAAAAGCGGTTTTGTTGGATCTAAATAAAACTGACTGCACAAAATTTCCCTATTTTTCTACTTCCCTTTTTCAAAATTGATATTCGAATAATTTGCTGATAGCATTTTATCCGTTGTAGGATTCCAAACTTCTACGTCAATTCAGTTCAAAATACCTTTTGATCTATGCCTTGCAAGAGTAAACTACAATACAAATCCAAACCCAGAATCAATTATTTCATTCAAATAATTAGGCGAAACGGTAGTAAGTGTCGGGCACATTTTACAGCTGTCGCCAAGGAATTAATCAGGTTGTTTCATTCTAATACATTAACATTAGACCAATCAAAATCAGGCACATCATTTCCGGCATTTATCCAATCTAATGCGGCAATTTGCAAACACAAAAAACGTTAAATATCGTATTCATATCCGTAAATATCTTTTCTACCGAACAATTCAGGAAGTACAACTAAGTACAACTCAAACCCTAATTTATCTGTCTTTGCTTTTTGAACATAAAAAGGAAAAGTAAAATTTCGCAACTGCACAAAACCTGCATGAACACTATCAAATTTATTTTCTTTTATAAATACCGACTCATAATAAGGAATTACAATACTCACATGGCATTTACTACTATTTTGATATTTTGGTAACGCTTCAACTACATCGGCTAAACCGCCCACTTTAACAAATAGATAACACTCTGCTAGAATATGAAATATTTTTATTTTAAATTTTCTCGTATTCAATTTGTCATTAAACAAATAAAAGGATTGATAAAATTCTCTACAAGATTTGGCATAAATTACAAGTATAACTATCTAATTTACAGTACATTTATGCTTTTATAAATGTAGTAAAAAAATTATAAAAAAACAGCCCAAATGAAAATTTATCGATATGACAAAAAAAACTTCTAATAATACCCAATCATTGAAAATTCCTAAAATAATCGTACTTAGCAGTAAACTAATCGCTTATATTTCTACAAAACTAGTAACGCTATATGTGGCAAAATTATTTACTACTCCCATAAAACATAAAATTCCAAAAAGAGAATTGGAAATGAACAGCAAAAGCAGAAAATTTTAAGTACATATTCCAAAAATAAATACAGAAGTGGTTCTATATCAATACGGGGAAAGTGATAAAAAAATCTTATTGGTTCACGGTTGGTCAGGAAGAGGAACACAGCTTTTCAAAATTGCTGATGAATTAATAAAAGAAGGTTATTCCATAGTAAGTTTCGACGCACCTGCTAATGGAAAATCTCCCGGAAAATCTACTATTATGTCTGAATTTGTTGAAACAATTTTAGAAGTCGAGAGACAATTTGGTCCTTTTGAAGCCGCTGTCGGTCATTCTTTAGGAGGAATGTCTCTGCTAAATGCTGTCAAAAAAGGATTAGCTTTAAATCATCTAGCAATCATTGGAAGTGGTGATATCGTTACCGATATTTTAAAAGATTTTGTGGCGAAACTGGAATTGAAACCAATAATTAGTAACCAATTACGATTGTATTTTGAAAAAAAATATGGAGTGCAAATGGATAGTTATTCTGGATACAAATCTGCAATGGACATATCCATTCCTGTTTTAGTAGTTCATGATAAAAATGATCCCGAAGTACCTGCATCTGCAAGTATTAATATTCACAAACACTTAAAAAACGGCGAATTATTTTTAACAGCAGGCTTGGGTCATCGCAAAATTCTTGGAAATCATTTAGTCATCGAAAAAGTGATTAATTTTATTAAAACCGAAAACTAATTATAAAAATGATTTTTTAAACTCCGGTTTAACCCTATGTTTTGATGCTTGCTCATAAGCAAATGCAATTGCAATTAACTTTGCCTCGCTATAAGCGGTTCCAAAAAATGA
>CAMDGJ010000277.1 GCA_945897545.1 Flavobacterium psychrophilum | reverse complement strand
CTACATTTGTATTAGGTATACCTGAAATAAACTTAAGGTAAACCTAAAAATGTTTATGTATTCTTTAGGTTTACGTGAGGATAACTTATAAAAAAGTTTTATTTATTTTGAATTAAAAATTGCAAAATCTTCATTAATTGTTATGTTTAAAAAGCATTCGTGGGTTGCTTTTTTGAGGAGATTTAATACTGTTATTTATTACTTCAAAGTTGCTGCTGTAAAGAAATATTTATTCTAGTAAATAGGAATAATCTTCAGGTAGTTCTGCATCAATATCTCTTAAATACAATTCAAGAGCAGACATTGTTGAGTAGCCAGTTATATTCATTAAAATACTTTTTGCTTCAAATGGAGAATATGATTTACGTAGTTCTCTATATAGTTTTGTTATGAAAGTGTGCCTAAAACTATACATTCCGTAATCAGAACCCAATCCAAAATGATCTTTTACAGCAGTTTTAAATCGTTTTGAGAAGAAGTCCCTACGATTGTTTTCAGTTGCAGCCCATTCGCCTCCAATTTTAGAAGGTGTGAATAAAAATTTATCTTTATTCATACTTGATAAATCCGGTAAATCTTTGATTAGAATTTCTGGAATTATTTTAATTTTTACTGCTTTATTTTTGTGGTGGTAACAAAAACATCTAAAATATTTATATTTTTTTTAATCTAAAATATAACAAAAAGAAATCAAAATCTTTTAGTTAATTAATTCAGGTTTTTAACTATATTTGCACACGAATTTATATTTTTATATTCTCGAAAAACATTAAAAAAGACTCGAAATCTAAAAGCAAATTGTTCGATATCTCGTCAGAACAGTCTACTAAACAAGCCATTCTGAAAAGAATGGCTTGTTTGTTATTAGTATTAAAGAACAATAATATGGTGCATAAAGCAGGTTTTGTAAATATCATAGGGAATCCAAATGTTGGAAAATCAACCTTGATGAATGCCTTTGTTGGCGAAAGATTATCCATTATCACGTCAAAGGCACAAACCACCCGTCACAGAATTCTAGGGATTGTAAACGGCGAAGATTTTCAATTAATCTTGTCCGATACACCAGGAATCATCAAGCCCGCATATGAAATGCAGGAGTCAATGATGAACTTCGTAAAATCAGCATTTGAAGACGCAGATATTTTGATTTTTATGGTCGAAATTGGAGAACAAGAACTTAAAGACGAAGCTTTTTTCAATAAAATCATCCATTCTACAATTCCAGTTTTATTGTTGTTGAACAAAATCGACAATTCCAATCAAGAACAACTGGAAACTCAAGTAGCTTTCTGGACAGAAAAGGTGCCGAACGCAGAGATTTATCCAATATCAGCCTTGCAGAATTTTAATGTTCCCGAAGTTTTCCAAAGAATAATCGAATTGTTACCAGAATCTCCAGCGTATTATCCAAAGGACCAATTGACGGACAAACCAGAACGGTTCTTTGTGAACGAAACCATCCGCGAGAAAATCTTGTTGAATTACAGCAAAGAAATTCCGTATGCGGTCGAGATCGTAACCGAAGAATTCTTTGAAGACGAAAACATCATCCGAATTCGTTCCCTAATTATGGTGGAACGCGAAACCCAAAAGGGAATCATAATTGGTCACAAAGGCGCCGCCTTAAAACAAGTAGGGATGGAATCTCGTGCCGATTTAGAGAAATTTTTCGGAAAACAAATCCATATCGAATTGTACGTGAAAGTCAACAAAAATTGGAGGAGTAACGCGAATATGTTGAAGAGGTTTGGGTATAATAATTAGTGTTTTTTATGTCCATAATCTAGAAATCTAAAAATCTAGAAATCCATTTATTAAAACTACCTTTGCAAAAAATTAAAATACTGCATTTTAGATTTGTAAGAGATGTGATTTTAGGAAACTAGAGTCTAAAATCTGAAATCTAAAATCTAAAATTTACCAAGATGAACAATATTGTTGCGATAGTAGGAAGACCTAATGTGGGGAAATCAACCCTTTTTAATAGGCTGATACAAAGAAGAGAAGCTATTGTAGATTCGGTTTCGGGCGTGACCCGTGATAGAAACTACGGGAAAAGCGAATGGAACGGAAAGGAATTTTCTGTGATTGATACGGGTGGTTATGTTCGTGGATCTGATGATGTTTTTGAGGGTGAAATCCGTAAACAAGTAGAATTGGCCATTGATGAAGCCGATGTCATTATTTTTGTGGTTGATGTTGAAGAAGGTATTACACCAATGGATGATGTTGTTGCCAGATTGTTGCGCAAGATTAAAAAACCTGTTTTATTGGCCGTAAATAAGGTTGATAATTCCATGCGCGAAAAGGATGCTCTTGAGTTTTACAACCTTGGTTTAGGTGAATTTTATACTTTCGCCAGTATTTCGGGTAGTGGAACGGGAGATTTATTGGATGCAGTAATTGATGCTTTTCCAATAAAACCAGAACCAGTTCAAGAAGAAGTTGTTTTGCCTCGTTTTGCCGTTGTGGGTCGGCCAAATGCTGGAAAATCGAGCTTTATAAACGCCTTGATTGGCAAAGAACGTTTTATGGTTACTGACATTGCGGGAACAACTCGCGATGCTATTGATACTAAATTCGACCGTTTTGGTTTCGAATTCAACTTAGTCGACACTGCCGGAATTCGTCGTAAAGCGAAAGTGAAGGAAGACTTGGAGTTTTACTCTGTGATGCGTTCGGTTCGTGCGATTGAACACGCCGATATTTGTATCTTGATTATTGATGCCACTCGCGGATTTGAAGGTCAGGACCAAAGTATTTTTTGGTTGGCCGAAAAAAACCGAAAAGGAGTTGTCATTTTGGTAAATAAATGGGATTTAGTAGAAAAAGACACTATGTCAACTCGTGATTACGAAGCTAAAATCCGCGAAGAATTAATGCCATTTACTGATGTGCCTATTCTTTTTGTTTCAGCATTGACCAAACAACGTTTGTTAAAAGCATTAGAAGCAACGGTTCAGGTTTTCGAAAACAGAAAACAGCGTATTGCGACATCAAAGTTTAACGAATTTATGTTGAAAGTTATTGAAGCCTATCCACCGCCAGCTACAAAAGGGAAATACGTAAAAATCAAATATTGTATGCAGTTGCCAACATTGACGCCTCAGTTTGTTTTTTTTGCTAATATGCCACAATACGTTAAAGAACCTTACAAACGGTATCTTGAAAATAAAATTAGAGAAAACTGGGATTTCTCAGGTGTTCCAATTGATATTTATATTAGAGAGAAATAAAAATCAAATCCCGAGCAATCGGGATTTTTTGTGCTAATTATTTTATTTGCTTGTTTGACTCTTGTCGCGTATCGAAAATTCGAGCAATAAAAATAATTCCTTGATATTCTTTGTAAAGTATTTTGTAATGTCTGATAATTATTCTTCTAAATTCGGGTTCGATTTCGTCTTTTTGATATTGTTCCGCAAAATAAATTTCTTTGGTGGTTTTTAAAATTTCATTTTTTATATTTGAAGCACTTTGAGTTGACTTTTCGGAATAATAATAGAAAATGGTCTTGAGTTGTTCTTTGGCTGTATTTGTCCAAATTATTTTCAAATTGTTCATTTTACCAACTTTCAGATTCTTTTTCTAAATCTTCTTGGGAAATGAATTTCCCACTGTTTATTTCTTCAACAGCTTTTGTTAATTCAATTTTGTATTGATTTCGGGTTAATGGATTTCCATTGACCGTGTAAGAAAC
>CAMDGJ010000276.1 GCA_945897545.1 Flavobacterium psychrophilum | reverse complement strand
AGCCGTTGCTCCAGACACGGTAACAGCACCTGGATTTCCTGGAGCCGTATTATCTACAACAGTAACTAAATCTAATGCAGAAGAATAATTAAACGCTTTATCAACAGTAAAAATTCTATAATAATGATTCAGTCCAGTATCAGTCACAGTATCTACAAAACTATTTCCTGCTCCTAAATAAGCAACAGTTCCTGTGCCTATAGTATTAGTTACACCATAGATACCATTTGTATTTGGAAGAGGCTGACCAGTTGGGTCAGCGGTATAACGCACTACCATATACCCTGTTTTATCTGCATCAGTAGAGGCAGTCCAACCCACATTAAATGTCGTTGCTGAGGCAATAGAAACCGTTGAAGCTGTTGCAGCTGATGGTGCTGTTGCATCATAAGCACCAGGATATATAACAAAATCATCATATAAATTACTAGATGCAATTGCAGTCCTTAGCGCGCCATAACCAGTTGCAGCATAAGGAGTTGTTCGACCAGCGGCTGTTGTAAATGTTGAGTAAGCTTTAGTCCAAACATTTGAACTCCATGCTCCAACAATTGTGGATACTGTAATAGTACTATTACCATTAACAGCATCATTATAAATACCACCTCTATTAAATCCCGTTGCTGGGTCAGTAGTAGTTTTGAAATAATACTGAACTGTATATTGAGTACTTAAAGCGGGTGCAGCACTTTCAGTTGCTGTTGAAGGCGATTGCAGCCTTATTGTTAAATCATTTGTAGTATGAGACGCATACTTGCTGCCTGAACGGGCAGCACTAGCATTCAAAATCACAAGCTTTGTTGTGGACTTAGTACCACTACTAACAGACCAAGCAGTTGTTGATAAAGTACCAGATATTGTAGTTCCAGCAAGTGTCGCTGTTTGCCCTTCAAATCCTCCATCCATGTGAGGAAAGGATCCGATGGTTTGGGCTTGTCCCCAACTTGCATTAATTCCTAACAGCAGAAAGCAAAGGCTGTAGAAAAGGTTTCGAAAATGTTTCAGTCTCGTGCGACTGGGTAATTTTTTTTTCATAGTAAAATAGTTTAAATAAATAGGGTTGTTTTTTTTTACTAAATACATCAATCCTTTTATTAAGATTAATAGTATTTATATATCAGTAACAAATTAAATAAATAAGAAAAAAACAAAAGTTCAAAAATGGAGCAAAATCGTACACGCCCCTATTTTATTGGTACAAATAGCTTTAATAAAATAAATTATACAAAAAAAAAGAACCAATTTTTTAGTGATATAGTAATTATCATTTTACAATAACGTTTCGATTTTTATTAAAAATAATCCTTAGGTGCATTATATTTAAATTCACAACTAAAAAAAACTACTTTTTTTACTATCAAGCATTGAATGAACACAATAAAACCATAAAAATCAAGGAACAATCATTTAAGCATAGTATCCCATTTAATCTTTAAAATCGGTGTAAAAAAAGGAATAATTTTTTCCGTTTTCCAAAAAAAATAAAGCGCGATATCGTTAAAGTTTTTATGGAAATGAATACGTCCGAAACAGCGCTTTGCGGAATTCTTTTGATTTATTTTTGCGCACAACTGCAATGCACAATGAATATTTGCACATTCGAAACATCAACATAACTGTCTTTCCCCACTGCCAATGCTGCAATACAGGAAGTACCTTTAGCGACAACAAGAATTTTGTTGTTGACTATCGCGGCAATAACAGAATTCGAACTGGCATAAACTATGCGCAACCCAATACTTGAAATGGCTCCCGGATCAAAATCTACTACATTCGTGTATTTCAAGGGCAACGCTAATGTGACAGTATAAGTTAAGACTGAAACCGTTAACGTTTGAGGAAGATTTGTTGCTGCATAGCAGTTGGAATTATCTGACTGAGAAGCGCTAGTAGTTGTAGTTCCCACTCCTGCAATATCAATATTCCAGCTTATAATGGTCGCGGCTGCTTTAGTAAAACTGCCCAATCCAACTGTTAGCCTCAAACTTGCTGATGCAGCTGCAGTAAAATCAGCATCGCCAACCACTTTAAACTGCAAGGACTTAAAACTAATCGTTTGATATTTCTTATCGATTATCAAAGTTTGCGCCAGATTTGTTGCTGCATTGTAGGTAGTATTTCCTGACTGCGCGGCGGTGATAGTTGCCCTACCTACCTACAACGATATGAATAGTTCCAAGAAGTATTGTGGCAACCGCCGAATTGGAACTTGTCAATAAAACAACTATAACAGAATTTGCCGAAAAGTAAATTAGGTAATAGTCAACTCAAGTAATAACCGATTAACGATTACCCATAACTATTCTGAATCCTTATCCTCTTTAGGTGTTTTTCTCTTGTTCACATTACTTGCATGTCTGCCGCTGCCATCTCCATCATCCAGAATTCCTTTCTCAGGAGCGATTTCTTTTAAAACGGTTTGCAAACGAGTGTAAGCAGCACTGGCTTCTGCATTATTGGCATAATCGGCAATGAGTTTTTCTTCAAACGGAGCATTTGTCATATCAAAAAGCTCTCCTTGTCTATTCAGTTTCCATTTGGCACTACGAACATACCATTTGTTGCCTAGTTCCATAAAAATATATTCTTTTGGGTCTCCTTTTTTGCCTTGCAATTGCGGCAAAAAGCTACGACCGTCCAAAACATTTTTAGTAGGCAATGGAGCTCCAGTTACTGCCGCAAAAGTGGGCAATAAATCACTCGAATCAATCAAATCAGTATTGACTTGTCCTGCTTTGATAACCGCTGGCCAACTGGCAATTGTAGGCACTAAACTTCCACATTCGAGCATCGATCCTTTTTTGCCGGATAGTTTTTTCCCGCCAATGGTTCCTCGATCTGCATAAATGCTCGCAGTACCATTATCACCCATAAAAACGATAAGGGTATTTTCTCTCAATTTCAAATCGTCTAATGTGGCCAATAGTTTTCCTACCAGCTTATCCATATAAGCAGTATTGTCAGCATACAAATCACTGCCCGGTTTACTGTCTGGTGTTCGTTGGATCAGTGCATGGACATGTACCATCGAATAATACAAGAAGAAGGGTTTCTTTTTATTATCATCTAGGAATTTAACAAGATGATCGTGCATTAAATCTGGCATATAGACGTTTTCATTCAAGGTTTTTTCCTCGCCATTCTCAGTATAGGTAGCTGCTTTCTTTTTTTCTTTGCTCCAAAAAACACCACTACCTTGGAAAGTGATATAATCATCAAAACCAAAATCCTTTGGGGTCAACCCCATTTGACTCCATTTTCCAACCATAGCGCTGGTGTATCCCGCCGATTTCAAAACTGTTGGAATCATTACCTCATTTTCAGGTTTTATTTCTGCAACCCGATCCTGGTTTACGGCTCCGGTTCTAAAAGCATAGCGACCCGTAAGAATTCTGGATCTTGAAGGCCCACATAATGGCGCGGTATAAGCATTATTGAATCGCATTCCGCCTTTAGCCAACTGATCAATTATCGGCGTTTTGTTGTTGTCGGAACCATAACAGCTTACATCACCAATACCCAAGTCATCGGCTAGTATAAAAATAATATTGGGTTTAGAACCGCTTGCTTTCGCTTTTTTATTCTGGGCAGAAACCACAGTAATGGTGGTAAATAGTAAAAGAATTGATAGATAGAGTGCTTTTTTCATCATAGTTGATTTAATTGATTTATTCTTTGTTTTTAAAAAGTTAGTTGGTTCAAATCCGATTGATAGGTTTTCAAATCGATAGTTTT
>CAMDGJ010000275.1 GCA_945897545.1 Flavobacterium psychrophilum | reverse complement strand
TAGCCTTTTAAACTAAAAGTTAGTACTTCAAAACTTCATTAATTGAAATTGTTTTATACTTTTAGATTTTTTAATGCTATTTCAATTTTAACAAAATTAGAGTTACCCAACTAAAAGACGATTAATTATTACAGATAAAATTTTAAATATGGCGTTTTCCAGTTTATTCAGAAAAAAAACAGTTCAAGATATTTTAAAGCAGGTAGCAAAAAATGAAGCCGATGGACATAATGCTTTGGGAAAACACCTGACAGCACGAGATTTGACTGCTTTTGGAATTGCTGCAATTGTGGGAGCCGGAATTTTTAGCACCATTGGTAAAGCCAGTTGTGATGGAGGTCCTGCAGTTATTTTTCTATTCTTGTTTACAGCCTTGGCTTGTAGTTTTGCTGCTTTTGCTTATGCTGAATTTGCTTCGATGGTCCCAGTTTCCGGAAGTGCTTACACCTATTCTTATGTAGCTTTTGGAGAAATAATTGCTTGGATTATTGGTTGGGCATTAATTATGGAATATGCCATTGGCAATATTACCGTGGCTATTTCGTGGAGTGATTATTTTACTGGCTTGCTCGAAAGTGGCGGAATTAATTTGCCACTATGGATTCAAATGGATTATTTGACTGCCTCAAATGGTTTTAAAGATGCCACTGCTTTGATGCAAGGAGGGAAGTCTTTCGAAAATTTAAGTGCTAGTTTACAAGCATCATACACCGCTTGGACAACATCACCGGTACTTGGATCGTTTCATTTTGTTGCCGATTTACCAGCTTTACTGATTATTATTTTGATTACCGCTTTAGTTTATCGCGGAATGAAAGAATCCCGGAATGCTAGTAATTTGATGGTTGTGATTAAAGTCTGTATCGTTCTTTTAGTAATTGCCGTTGGTGTTTTTTATGTAGATACAGCTAATTGGCAACCGTTTGCTCCTAATGGTGCTGCTGGTGTTCTAAAAGGAGTATCGGCGGTTTTCTTTGCTTACATTGGTTTCGATGCCATTTCTACTACAGCCGAAGAATGTAAAGATCCTCAACGAGATTTACCCAAAGGAATGATGTGGGCAATTATTATTTGTACTATTTTATACATTGCCATTGCATTAGTATTGACAGGAATGGTAAGTTATAGCGAGTTGAATGTGGGAGATCCATTGGCTTTTGTTTTTGACAAATTAAATTTGAAATGGATGTCGGGAATTATAGCTGTTAGTGCTGTAATAGCAATGGCGAGTGTTTTATTGGTTTTTCAAATGGGACAACCCCGAATTTGGATGAGTATGAGTCGTGACGGATTGTTGCCAAAAAAGTTTTCTACAGTACATCCTAAATTCAAAACTCCATCTTATGCAACTATTGTAACAGGATTTGTTGTTGCCGTTCCAGCCTTGTTTTTAAATTTAACAATGGTAACAGATTTATGCAGTATTGGAACTTTATTTGCCTTTGTTTTAGTTTGTGCCGGTGTACTTGTTTTGCAAAATAAAAAAGATATTCCACGAGGGAAATTTAAAACTCCTTATGTAAATTCTAAATTTATTATGCCAGTTTTGATTGCTATTGGACTTGTTTATTCATTTCAATTTAATCAAAAATCAACAATGGATTTTTTGACTAATGAAACTCAAATAAAAAGTTCATCAGCTATTATAACTTCTTTAGATGAAGCAGACTTTAAAAAAACATCTGCCTACTTAGTAGGTTTAGATGCTAATATTGGCTCTAGTCAAACTCCAGATTTAGAGCTTATGTTGAGTCAATATGAGCAAGATGATGTGAAATATGCTTCCATAATCAATAGTTTGCCTATAGCTGATTCTCTTAAATATGAGAGCGGTTTTGACTTATTTAAACACAAAATTCCGATGTGGATTTTCTTGATTGTTTTATTTGGATTGACGATTTGGTCTTACAAAGAAAATTTATCGCTAATTCCTTTATTAGGTTTAATTTGCTGTTTGTATATGATGGCTGAATTGAGTGTTTGGAACTGGATTTATTTCACAATTTGGTTGCTCATAGGACTATTAATTTACTTTAGTTTTAGCCGGAAAAATAGCAAGTTGAATATTCAAAAAGTATAATTTTTATATAAAAGTGAATTTAATAATTGCCAAGGATTTTCATTGAAATTCTTGGCAATTTCTTAATGATAGGAATGCAAAATGGAATTTGGAGCAAAAGTTTTTTAACTATATTTGAAAACAATAAAACGCTAAGATGAAAACATTAGAAAAAGGAAGTAAAAAATTATTAAACGCTTGGGCATTTTATGATTGGGCAAATTCGGTTTATCCATTGGTGATTTCGTCGGCAGTTTTTCCTATTTTTTTTGAGTCTTTATTTACTGATAGAAGCCATTATATAGCTGTATTTGGACTCAATTTGAAAAATTCGGCCTTGATAAGTTTTGTTACCGCAGCAGCTTTTTTACTAATAGCATTTATATCACCATTACTTTCGGGTATTGCCGATTATATTGGGAATAAAAAATCCTTTATGAAATTCTTTTGCTATATGGGAGCTCTGTCTTGTATGGGTTTGTATTGGTTTAGCCTTGAAAATATTTACATTGGATTGTTCTTTTACTTTTTTGGATTGATTGGTTTTTGGGGAAGTTTAGTATTTTATAATTCCTATTTGCCAGATATTGCATATCCCGAGCAACAAGATAAAATTAGTGCTAAAGGATATTCTATGGGTTATCTTGGAAGTGTAATTTTATTGATTGTAAATTTGGCTATGATAATGAAGCCAGACCTTTTTGGAATTACTGGAATAAGTGGTGAAGCCGCAATGAAGGCAATGCGTTACTCTTTTATAATGGTGGGAGTATGGTGGATTCTTTTCAGTCAATATAGTTATTATTTTTTGCCAAAAGGAAATCAAAATAATGAAAAAGTTACTAAAGCAGTTATTTTTAACGGATTTAAAGAATTGCGAAAAGTATGGGAGTTGTTAAAACAAAATCTTCCTTTAAAAAGATATCTATCTAGCTTTTTTGTTTACAGTATGGCTGTGCAAACGGTTATGCTTATCGCCACTTATTTTGGTGCACAAGAAATTCAATGGTCAAGTAAGGAAGAAAGTACAATTGGACTAATAATTTGCATTTTATTAATTCAATTAGTGGCTGTTTTAGGCGCTTTTTTGACTTCTAGAGCTTCTGCAAAATTCGGTAATATTCCAACTTTGATTGCCATTAATTGTTTCTGGATAATGCTTTGTATCGCTGCTTATTTTATAATACTCCCATTGCATTTTTATATTATGGCTTCATTAGCAGGATTAGTAATGGGAGGAATTCAGTCCTTGTCGCGTTCAACGTATTCTAAATTGCTCCCAGAAACTGATGATACTGCTTCATTTTTTAGTTTTTATGATGTTTCTGAAAAAATTGGAATTGTAATTGGGATGAGCGTTTACGGAATTATTGATCAAGTCACAGGAAGTCCAAGGTTTGCCATTGTATTTTTAGGAGCCTTTTTTGTTATAGGTGTTATCTTGTTAAAAAAAGTGGCTAATGAAAAGATTGTGCAATAAACTCTATCAAAAAAAATCTTTTCAAATTAAAATTTTATAAAACCCAAGAATCCTCATTAGTAGCAGGAAGTATTAATTTTTTCCTGATTTTGGCATAATGATTGTCATTTTATAAGTATGAGCAAATAGTAAGAACATTACAACGATTTTATAAAAATTTATTGAGTTGATGCCTTATATTTGTTGTCAAATAATTTTTTTA
>CAMDGJ010000274.1 GCA_945897545.1 Flavobacterium psychrophilum | reverse complement strand
AATTCTGAGAAATCTTGGAAAAAAGTTATTATTAACTAGTATGCTATAAATCAATAATTTATTGAGTTTATTTTATCTTAAACTCTATTTTTTTTAGAACCATGGGTAAAAAACTTAAAATTATCTTAATATTTTCAGTAACACTAATAATAGGATTTCTTTCCTATAGGTATTTAATGACTGGCGGTGCAAGAGATTTAGAAAAAGAAACATCCGAGTTTAGTGTATCGGCAAGCGATGTTTTTGCAGAGTTTTCTACTAATTCTCCAATGGCCACAACTAAATATTTGAATAAAGCTGTCGAGATTACAGGAAAAGTTACCAATGTGACTGATAATGTAATTACATTAGACGGAAAAGTTTCATGTCAATTGCAAGTCTCGGATCAAGTTTTACTTAATAGTCAAGTAAAAATAAAAGGGAGAGTTACAGGTTATGATGACCTATTAGAAGAGTTAAAATTAGATCAATGTTTGGTCATAAAATAGAGTTAAAAAAATGAATATATCTAAAATTACGTTCTCATTATTTTTTCTTTTTTCGTTCATTGCTACTACTGCGCAAGATGATTTGTTCAAAGAGTTGGATACTGATACAATTTCTAAAAAAGAAATTGAAACAGCTGCTTTCAAAGGATTGCAAGTTTGTACCATGCAATCAACAAAACTGGCTTCTAAAGGAGAATGGTATTTTATAGTAGCACATCGTTTTGGAGATTTAACACAAGGATTTGATAACTTCTTTGGGTTCGATAATGCTAATAGTAAAATTGGCGGTCTTTACGGTGCGACAGAATGGTTAACCGTTGGGTTTTCTCGCCATACCCTAAATAAAAATTACGAGTTCACTGCAAAGTACAAGTTTGCAAATCAAGAAGTGAATGGTTTTCCGGTAACTATTGTAGGGTATAATACGATGGATATTAATTCTCAGCTAAGTGAGGATGAATTTCCGCTATTGCAACCGTCTAATCGGTTTGCTTTTAGTACGCAATTGCCAATTTCTAGAAAATTCTCCAATTCTTTGTCGATGGAATTGAATCCTATTTATATTCATAAAAATTTGTATGAACCTATGTTTGAAGAATCAGATAACTTTCTTTTAGCCGTTGGTGGAAGATATAAATTATCAAAAAGGATTAGTCTTAATATGGAATACGCTTTTAGACTGAACGCGAGGGAAACAAGTTTATATCACAATCCAGCAACAATTGGTTTGGACATAGAAACTGGAGGGCATGTATTTCAATTGGTTTTTTCGAATAGTCAAGCGATGAACGACATTACTTATTTTACAAATGCTACGGGACTTAAAGATGGTAAAGGAATTTATTTTGGGTTTAACTTATATAGAGTATTTTAATTATGAAAACGGTAAAAATTATTTTTATTCTGATTATTACTTTTTATGTTGGGTTTTCATGTGATTCCTCGACTTATGATGAAATTTCTGGAGATATTGCTGATCCAACATACACTTCTAATGTTAAACCTATCATCGAGAATAACTGTCTTTCTTGTCATAGCGCAGCTGGAGCTCAATACCCTACAATGGAAACTTATTTACAAGTAAGAGAGGCTACAGAGAAAGGTGAAGTAATTTGCAGAATTGACGATCAATCTTGTGGTGCAGTTGCAGTTATGCCGCAAAGCGGAAGAATGCCTCAGGCGACTATTAATACCATTAAGAAATGGGAAGCAAACGGATATCCTAATTAAAATTCAATGGCTATGACAAAGAATATAACTTTACTTTTATGTTTGATTTTATCGACTTTTTCGTTTTCTCAAAAGATGATAACTCGTTCAGGAGAAATTAAATTCGAAGCTTCGATGCCAGCTTTTGAAGAGGTTGCAGCCAAGAATAACACCGTTTCATGTCTTTTTGATACTTCAACAGGTGAAATCGCAGTTTTAGCATTAGTGAAAGGATTTAGATTTAAAGTGCCTTTAATGGAAGAACATTTTAACGAAAATTATATTGAAAGTGATCAATTTCCAAAAGCAACGTTCAAGGGGAAAGTAACTAATTTTGTTGTTTCTAAAGTAACAACTTCGAAAACTAGCTTTGATGTCGAGGGAGATTTAACCTTGCACGGAGTGACTAAAAAAGTAAAAACTAAAATCACTTTTCTGCAATCTGGTGAAAAACTAATCGCTAGTTGTACATTCAAAGTGAAACCTTCCGATTACAATATTAAAATACCGTCTGTTGTAAAAAGTAAAATTGCTGAATCAGTAGAAATTGATTTAAAATTTGAATTAGAGAAGAAATAATAGAATTTAATTTTAATTTTTGTTTTTTCTATTTTTAAAAAACATTTCATACAAATGAAGGAAAAGCAATTGCGTCTATCGATGGGTATAACAACAAATAAAAAAAATCGCCATATGGCGATTTTTTTTATTTTAGAATCTCAATTGATAAACTTCATCTAAATCCTTTTCTGAACTTATATTGACATTTAAATCAGTTACAAAACCTGAATTTAATCCATAAACCCATCCATGTAGTGTTAAATCTTGTCCGTTTTTCCATGCTGCTTGAACAATTGATGTTTTGGCTAAATCAAAAACTTGTTCTTTTACGTTAATTTCAACAAATGTATTGAAGCGGTCTGTCTCATCAGTAATTGAATTTAGGTACTCATCGTGTAATCGATAAACATCCTTTATGTGTCGAATCCAGTTGTCAATGATACCAATGGAGTCATTTCCCAATGCAGCCTTTATGCCACCACAACCATAATGTCCACAAACTAGGACATGTTTTACTTTCAAAACATTAACAGCATAGTCTAATACACTCAACATATTCATATCAGTATGGACTACCATATTGGCAATATTTCTGTGTACGAAAACTTCGCCAGGCTTGGCTCCAATAATTTCATTAGCGGGAACTCTACTGTCTGAACAACCAATCCATAATAATGGGGGTGTTTGTCCTTTGGCTAAATCTGCAAAATAATTAGGGTCACTAGCCAAAGAGGTTTCTACCCATTTTTTATTGTTGTCTAATATTTTTTTATAAAAATCACTCATTTTTTTATTTTTTTAAATTTAAGAATATCTTTTTTGGTGCTTTTAAAATTTTTAATAAGATAATAGATTTTGTTATAAATTATTTACTTGGGAAAATCTTCAGAAAGGATTTCTCTTTGCATTGTTTTTCTTTTTGCCGCATCATAATAATGCTCATAAGTAACTTTGTTTAGTGTTTCTTCACTATTTTCTAATTGATAGGCTTTTTTAAATCCAACTAGTTTTATTTTTATATTTTCTTCCTTTGCTCTAATTTTTTTAAACTCTTTTATTAAATCTAAAACATCATGGGCAATGTAGACTGTGTCTTGGGCATTAATGATAACTTTTGAGTTTTCAGGAATGTCGTTTAGTGTTGATTTAATAGCGGCTTTATTCAAAAAAGATACTTCTTGTGCCAAATCTATATGGATGACATCTCCATCAACATATTCTTGTTTTCTAAAACTGTAGGCCCTTTTTAGATTTCCTTTCATAATAAAGATGATACTGATAAAAATTCCTAGAGCAACTCCTTTCAGTAAATCCATAAATACAACTGCTAACAATGTGGCAATAAACGGAATGAACTGGTACTTTCCATTTTTCCAGAAATGCTTGAATGTTGCTGGTTTGGCCAGCTTATATCCAACCAATAACAAAATTGCCGCTAATGTTGCCAACGGTATTTTATTCAAGATAGCAGGAATTGTGAGAACGCTCAGCAATAAAAAT
>CAMDGJ010000273.1 GCA_945897545.1 Flavobacterium psychrophilum | reverse complement strand
CCTATATAACTTGGGGTAACGATAAAATGCAACTACATTAAGGTTCGCATCCACACAATCCCGCAGAAATCGTGAAACAAGACCTTAAATTGATTGCTAAATTCCGTCCGCCAAATGGCCGAATAATGCTCGCATTCATTGATGGTAACGCCTGCGGAATAGGCTGTTAAAAAAGTATTAATGATGAAATAGCTGAAATTAAACGAATGTATGTTGATCCTTCTTTTAGAAACATTGGAACGGGACGAGCCTTACTTCAATCCTTGCTTACAGCCGCAAAAAATACCGGCTACGCAAAAGTGCGATTAGCCAGTCCAAACTTTATGGATGCGGCTCATTAGCTTTACCGAAGCTGCGATTTTGCTACATTTCCAGTTTATAACGAGATTGAAATTCTAGAGAAATTTTGACAGTATTTATTGTTTATGGAATTAGATTTGCCTTAATTTAAAACTGCTCCGCAAAGTCTCCGACTTTGAGGATATGTTAATCAGTCTTTGACTGACAAAAATTCAATTAATCTAAAAACTAAATCGGTTAAAAACCGAAAATCACTACCTCAAAGTCAGAGACTTTGCGGAGTATTTATTCGTCCCAACATCGCTTTGCCACTCCAAATTAAATCAATAAATTAGCCACTTAAAACTTTATATAATCCACGATGAAAAATACTGCGCTGACGCACATACACGAGAGTTTGGGAGCGAAAATGCTTCCGTTTGCTGGATACAATATGCCTATTTTATACGAAGGTGTGAATGCTGAACATGAAGTGGTTCGCAATAGTGTGGGTGTTTTTGATGTTTCGCATATGGGCGAATTTTTGTTGACGGGACCAAATGCCTTGGCCTTGATTCAGAAAGTAACTTCAAACGACGCTTCAACATTGACGATTGGCAAAGCGCAATATTCTTGTTTACCCAACAATGATGGTGGAATTGTGGACGATTTGATTGTTTACAAAATGAAAGATGAGCAATATTTACTTGTCGTAAATGCTTCGAATATTGATAAAGACTGGGATTGGATTTCGTCGCACAATTATTTAGGTGTGGATATGAGAAACCTTTCGGATGATTATTCCTTATTAGCGATTCAAGGACCTAAAGCAGTCGAAGCGATGCAATCTTTGTCTTCGATAGATTTATCAGCGATTCAATATTATCATTTTGAAGTAGCGGATTTTGCAGGAATTGAACACGTAATTATTTCGGCAACAGGGTATACTGGTTCCGGAGGATTTGAGATTTATTGCAAAAATTCAGAAGTGGAACAAATTTGGAACAAAGTTTTTGAAGCTGGTGCTGCCTTTGGAATCAAGGCAATTGGTCTTGCCGCTCGTGATACGTTGCGTCTGGAAATGGGATTATGTTTGTACGGAAACGACATCAACGATACAACTTCGCCACTCGAAGCTGGTTTAGGTTGGATTACTAAATTCAATAAAGAATTTACCAATTCCGAGAACTTGAAAAAGCAAAAAGAGGCGGGTGTATCCAAAAAATTAGTTGCTTTCGAAATGCAAGAACGCGCTGTGCCAAGACACGATTATGAAATTGTGGATGCATTAGGAACTCCTATCGGAATCGTAACTTCGGGAACAATGTCTCCCTCTATGAATGTTGGAATTGGAATGGGTTATGTAAATACCGAAAACAGCACAATCGACAATGAGATTTTCATAAGAATCCGAAAAAATGACGTGGCTGCGAAGGTGGTAAAATTGCCTTTTTACAAGAAATAATGAAAATTTTAAATTGAAAGATTTAAAGATATAAAGATTGAAAAATTGAAGTTTGAAATTGGATTTTGAAATTGATATTGAAAAAGTTATTTTTGCGTGTTGAAAAAATGATTTAAGATTGATGATTAACGATTTTTGATTTTAGAAGTAAAAAAAATAAGAAATGGGAAGAGCGTTTGAATTTAGAAAAGGTAGAAAAATGAAACGTTGGTCCGCGATGGCCAAAGCATTTACCAGAATTGGAAAAGATATTGTAATGGCCGTGAAAGAAGGCGGACCAAACCCTGAGGCAAACTCCAGATTGAGAGCCGTCATCCAGAATTCGAAGGCTGTCAATATGCCTAAAGAAAATGTGGAACGCGCCATCAAAAAAGCAACAGATAAAGATACTGCCACCTATAAAGAGGTTTTATTTGAAGGTTATGCACCTCACGGAGTCGCTATTCTAGTTGAAACTGCTACCGACAATAACAATAGAACGGTTGCTAATATTAGGAGCTATTTTAATAAATGCAACGGAACATTTGGAACTCAAGGTTCAGTAGAATTTATGTTTGATCATACGTGCAACTTTAGAATTCCCGCTAGTGGAATTGATCCTGAAGAATTAGAATTAGAGTTAATCGATTTTGGTGCTGAAGAAGTTTTTGAAGACGAAGATGGAATATTAATTTATGCTTCTTTTAGTAGCTTTGGAACCATCCAAAAAGAATTAGAAAACAGAAAACTAGAAATTCTTTCTTCTGGTTTTGAACGTATTCCGCAAATCACAAAAAAACTTTCTGCAGCTGAAATGGCCGATGTTGAAAAATTAATTGAGAAAATAGAGGAAGATGATGATGTTATGAACGTGTATCATACTATGGAGGAGTAATCAGATTTTAGATTGCAGCAATAATAGTTATAAAGAGCATAAAAAAAACTCCATTCGATTAAACGAATGGAGTTTTTTTTATGTCTTAATACTTAATTCTTTGTACTTAATACTATTTAATAAATTCAATTTTTTGAACTTCCTCTTCGTTTATACTATCAAAGAAACCTTGATCGTTCATCCAGTCATCATTGAATACTTTACTCATGTATCGTGAACCGTGATCAGGGAAAATTGCAATTACATTGCTGTCTGCATCAAACTCGCCTACTTCTGCATATTGCTTTATGGCTTGAAGTACTGCTCCTGAAGTATACCCAACAAAAAGACCTTCTCTTCTCACCAATTCTCTTGTAGCGTGGGCACTTTCTTCATCGGTAACTTTCATAAACTGATCGATAACATCAAAATCTGTAGCAGATGGAATAAGATTTTTCCCTAAACCTTCTATTCTGTAAGGATAGATTTCTGCGTTGTCAAATTCTTTGGTTTCGTGATATTTTTTTAACACCGACCCAAAAGCATCAACACCTAAAATTCTAATATTTGGATTTTGTTCTTTCAAGTATTTTGCAGTTCCAGAAATGGTTCCGCCCGTTCCGCTGCAAGCGATAAGATGTGTAATTTTACCGTTTGTTTGTTGCCAAATTTCTGGTCCAGTTGACTTATAATGCGCATCAATATTTAGTTGATTGAAGTATTGATTAATGTAAATGGAGCCTTTAGTCTCTTCATGCAAACGCTTAGCAACATTATAATAAGAACGTTCGTCATCAGCAGAAACGTGAGCTGGACAAACATAAACTTTCGCTCCCAAAGTGCGAAGCATATCAATTTTATCTTTAGAAGATTTTGAACTTACAGCTAATATACAATTGTAGCCTTTGATAATACTTACCATAGCTAAACTAAAACCTGTATTTCCTGAAGTAGTTTCAATTATGGTATCGCCTGGAGAAAGAATACCTCTCTTCTCTGCTTCTTCGATAATGAATAAAGCAATTCTGTCTTTGGTCGAATGTCCAGGATTAAAAGCTTCAACTTTAGCGTAAAAATTTCCCTTTAATTTTTCGGTAACTTTATTTAGTTTAATAAGTGGAGTGTTACCTATTAATTCTAAAACACTATTATAAGCACAAATTT
>CAMDGJ010000272.1 GCA_945897545.1 Flavobacterium psychrophilum | reverse complement strand
ATCTTATCGTGATAATAAAACTATTGTGCGGTATTTAGATTATGATAACAATCAATTAGCTGGAGGGCAAAATGTTTGGGCTATAAAATTAACTGCAGATTATTCATTTAGTAAAAACTTGACCGCTATTTTCTATTATGACCACGCTTTTTCTCAAGCAGTGATTTCGACATCTTTTCCATTAACAAATGTTCGTTCTGGGTTTACGCTTCGATATAATTTCGGGAATTAATTAAAGTTTTATCAAAATCTGTTTAAAAATAGAATTAGAAATAATACTTTTGAAAAAAATATAAGATCTGCAATCTAAAATCTAAAATCACCATGAGCATACCAGCTAATTTAAAGTACACAAAAGATCACGAATGGGTTAGCATTCAAGGCGATATTGCAACAGTAGGAATTACTTATTTCGCTCAAAAAGAGCTTGGAGACATTGTATATGTTGAAGTTGAAACCTTAGACCAAAGCCTAGATAAAGATGCGGTTTTTGGAACTGTAGAGGCAGTGAAGACTGTTTCGGATTTGTTTCTTCCGCTATCGGGAGAAATCATTGCGTTTAACGATAATTTAGAAAGCTCCCCAGAAAAAGTCAACACTGATCCTTATGGAGAAGGATGGATGATAAAAATAAAAATTTCAAATTTAGACGAAATTGATTCCTTGCTTTCAAATGATTCTTATAAGGAATTGATAGGTGCCTAGGCAAATCTATCTTTGTGCAGCTTTATTCTGGTCGGGATTTATTATTTTTATTTGTTTGCTTAAGTCAAGTGATATTCCGCAAATTGCAATACCGTACTTAGATAAAGTTATTCATGCTGGTCTGCATTTTGTATTTACTTTATTGTGGTTTTTTTATTTTAAAAATAAGATTGGCAGCTTGAAAAATCTCAAACTTTTGCTCATTTCACTAGTTTTGTCGATTTTTTTTGGGATTGTAATCGAAATGATGCAAAAATTTTTCACAGTAACTAGAAGAGCTGATGTGTTGGATGTAATTGCTAATTTATTTGGAGCTTGTTTAGCTGTTTTTTCTATTATTTATTTAAATAAGTATAAAAGCAGATAATTGATAAAATTTAATTTTACAATAAAAATAGTTTTCAAATGAATATCAAGCAATACTTAGATTCTACCTATTTAAAAACCCCTTCGCAAGCAGGACTTAGCGAAGCAGAAAACACGATAATAGCCAAGGAGTTTATTCAAGAAGCCATTGATGAGCATTTTAAACTTATTATGATTCGACCTAATATAGTTGCTTTGGCCAATAAAATGATTACAAATGCTAATTCAACTTTGCAAATAGGAACTGTAATCGATTTTCCTGAAGGTAAATCTGGATTAGAAACTAAAATAAAAGAAGCAAACCAAGCGATTCTTGATGGTGCAGATGATCTCGATTTTGTGTGTAATTACGAAGCGTTCAAAGCAGGAGATATAGATTTGGTCAAAGAGGAAATTCTAATTTGTACCCAACTAGGATTGGCAAACAACAAATTAGTAAAATGGATTATCGAAGTGGCAGCGCTTACTGATAAACAAATTATTCAATTATCAGCATTGATAAAAAATAGTGTAATTAGTAATTTTAAAGAAGAAAATTATGCTGACGTTTTTGTAAAATCTTCAACAGGTTTTTACAAAACAGAAAATAATTCACCAAACGGCGCGACGATTCCAACAATAATAATGATGCTCGAAAATGCCTCCCCACTTCCTGTAAAAGCTGCTGGTGGTGTCAGAACTTATGAGGAGGCTGTCGAAATGATTCGGTTAGGCGTGAAGCGAATAGGCACTTCGGGTGCAAAGGCAATTGCCAACGGACAAAACACCCAAGGAGAATATTAAATACATAAACGCAAGATGATAAAAAGATGGCTAACTTTGGTTTTATTTTTTTACATTATTGTTGCTTTTGCACAAGACGTAAATGAAGTTTCAAAACAATCGAGGAATTCAATTACGCGATTTCCTGCTTTTCCTGATTGCGAGAATTTAGAAGTAAAGGCATTAGAAAATTGTTTTAATAATCAGATACAAGATTTCGTTTTTCAAAATTTTATCGTACCAGAAAATCTTGTACAAAATAATTTTCAAGCTAGTATTAAAGTACTTTTTGAGGTAGATAAAAACGGAGTTTTCAAAGTAATTTATGTAAATGCTATAGATGATGCGTTGATAAAAGAAGCCAAAAGAGTTTTTGTTAAATTCCCAAAAATTAAACCATCAACTTATAACGGAAATCCAACCTTTTCCCAATACAATATTACCATTTCTATTCCATTAAAAAGTCCAGAGCAATTTGCCTCTGAAGCTTTTGTCGCTGCAGATGTTGTAAAACCAAATCTAAAATCAAAACAACTCACGGAGTTAGACAGTATTGTCTATAAAAAATTTAACAATCCACAATTTAGTAGCCATTTAAACGTGCCTTTTTCGCATAATTATTACTCGCGTTTTGACCCTGCGATGAATCAGGTTGGGGCTAATAATCATACCGCATCAAAACCATATACTTATTTGGAAGTGGCCAAATATTATAGTATTTCGGACCAAAATGAAAAGCTAAAGAAAAACAAAACCACCTGGTGGGGACGAAAATTATGGAACGAAAACCTGGTCGAAGTACAAGGGGAAGAATATTGGTTTGTTATAAATCCCATTTTTGATTTGCAAGTAGGAACTTCTTCTGGCGACAACCAAGTCAACACATTCATTAATACACGTGCAATTAATTTCAGTGGAGGATTAGGGAAGCAACTTAATTTTACGACTACAATTTTTGAAAGTCAAGGAAGATTTGCTGATTATTACAAGCGTTTCGCTGAATCTATTAAACCTGCTGGAGGAAATCCGGCAATTATTCCAGGAATAGGTATTTCGAAAGATTTCAAGACCGATGCCTACGATTTTCCTTCGGCAGACGCTAATTTGATTTTTGCACCTTCTAAATTCATCGATTTGCATTTGGGTTATGGCCGAAATTTTATTGGCGATGGTTACCGTTCTCTGTTCGAAAGTGATGGAGCAAGTCCGTATCCGTATTTTAAAATCAATACTAATTTTTGGAAAATAAAATATACCAATACCTATATGTGGCTCAAAGATGTGCGGCCAGAAGTGACTCTCGAACGAACCTATGCCACAAAATATATGGCAAATCATTATTTGAGTTTGAATGTGACCAACCGATGGAATCTTGGGCTTTTTGAATCCGTAATTTGGACAGACACCAATAATAGAGGATTTGATATGCATTTTGTCAATCCTATTATTTTCTATCGCTCTGTTGAGTTTGCGTCATCGGCTCGGACTGGAAATGCGGTTTTGGGATTGAGCTCTAAATACAAATGGAACAATGACATTTTATTTTATGGACAGTTTCTCTTAGACGAATTCTCTATTGAGGAAGTGAAAAACGAAAAAAATAGCTGGAAAAATAAATTTGCGTATCAATTTGGGGTCAAATATTTCAATGCGTTTAAAGTCGACAATTTATTGTTTCAATTAGAATTCAATCACGTGCGTCCTTATGTGTATTCGCACAGCGTGCCTATTACGAATTACGGTCACAACAATCAAAACATTGCGCATCCGTGGGGAGCAAATTTCGAGGAATTATTACTTATTGGGCGTTATCATAAAGGCCGACTGTATGCCGATGCTAAAGTAACAATTGGTACAAGAGGTTTTGATTTTACTAATTCAGGAGCCAATTCTAATTATGGCGGCAATATTTATAGAGATTATGACCTTGACCGA
>CAMDGJ010000271.1 GCA_945897545.1 Flavobacterium psychrophilum | reverse complement strand
TCTACAAAAGGTTATTATGTAGCGATTCTAACAGGATCTTCAACTGATGTTATTGATGCTACTAAAAAGAAATACGGATTCAGCTTTGACATACTGTTTTGTGATGCGACAGCTCTGAAAACAGTAGAAAGAGCCAATCCGAGTTTCGTGCTTTTAAATTATGGGACCATCACCCAAAAAGTTCATTACAATGATATGGATGATTTAAATTTATAATCGAATTAATTACGCTAAAATATGAGTAGCAGTAGAAGTAGTAGTAGAAGAGAAAAAAAGAAAAAAAGTTTACTATTGGTTTTAGTAAGTTTGGTCGTTTTCGCCATAGGATATTACATTCTTGATGTAGTCTCAAGGATTTATGAAATTTCCTTAGGCAATACATTTTATGTTATTTTAGGATGTTCGTTGATGGCAACCTCTAGTGTTTTTATTATTTATACTATCAAAGAAACCTATTTCAAAAAGAAAAAGAAAAGAATCAAACAAATTTTTTTAAAGGATGATTCTAAAGAAAATAAATCGCAATAAAATATAATTCACTCCTCTAAAAACCTAAAAATGAAAAAAATATTTGCGCTTTTGGTCACTTTTGCCATCGTCTCTTGTTCAAATGCACAAAAAACAAAATTTTCTAAAGAAGCATTGTCTGAAACGCTATTAGCAATAGATGGAGGCCAAGTTTTTTTCAAAGATATTCTAAAAAAACACAAAGGAAAAACACTGCTTATAGAGGTTTGGGCTTCCTGGTGCGGTGATTGTGTCAAGGCAATGCCAAAATTAAAAGAATTACAAACCAATAATCCTAACGTCGCTTATTTATTTATATCTATGGACAAGACAGCCGACAAGTGGAAAGATGGAATCGCAAAAAACAATCTAAAAGGCGACCACTTTATGGCAAACGACCAGATGAAAGGCGTTTTTGGAAAAGCAATAGATTTAGACTGGATTCCAAGATATATTGTTATTGACAAAACTGGAAAAATAGTGATTTACAGAGCCATTGAAACTGATTTTGAAAAAATCGATACCGAGTTTAAGAAGTTAGATGTTAGAAGTTAGAAGTTGCCTACCGGCACGCAGGCAGGCAGGGAAGTTGGACGCTAGAAATATATTTATCAAATTACAAACACAAATAAAATGAGAAAGAAGATTGTTGCAGGAAACTGGAAAATGCATAAAAATGCAGAACAAACCGAAGATTTATTAAACGAATTAATAGCAAAAATACCTGCTGAAACTGATGCACAAGTGATTGTAGCTCCTACTTTCGTCAACTTGGCTTCGGCAGTTGATCATTTAGAGTATACTAACATAAATGTGGCAGCTCAAAATATGCACCAAGCAGAAAGTGGCGCTTACACTGGCGAAATCTCGGCAGATATGCTTAAAAGTGTTGGAATAAACACCCTGATTCTGGGTCATTCAGAACGCAGAGCCATTTTTCAGGAAACGGATGCTTTGATTGCCAACAAAGTTGATACGGCTTTAAAACACGATATGACCGTTATTTTTTGCTTTGGCGAAGAATTGAAAGACCGTCAATCTAAGAATCATTTCAATATTGTAGAAAATCAATTAAGAGATGGTTTGTTTCACATTGAAGCAAAAGAATGGGAAAAAATTGTTTTAGCTTACGAACCCGTTTGGGCAATTGGAACCGGAGAAACTGCCAGTCCAGAACAAGCACAAGAAATGCACGAATTCATCAGAGAAACCGTTCGCAAAGCTTTTGGAAGCGATATCGCCGAAGATGTTTCTATTCTTTATGGCGGAAGCGTAAAACCTGATAATGCTAAAGAAATTTTCTCTAAACCAGATGTTGATGGTGGACTTATTGGTGGAGCTGCTCTTAATGCCAATGATTTTATAGCGATAGTAAATGCCATCTAAAAATTTAGATTCAACTATATAAATTCAATCCCCAATTATGAAAATAGTTGGGGATTTTTTCTATCCATAATTGCACTTGTTGTAATTAGATTTTTGTAAATTTGAGTTCAAAACTCTTTATAAAAGAGTCAATCAATAAAAGAAATGCTAAATAACGAAACCACGAGTTCAGAAACAAAATATGTAGAGCTAGTTCATAGTGGCGAAGATTATTTCTCCCGATTGGAACGTATTATTTCAGATTCTAAAATCGAAATCCATATCCAAACCTATATTTTCGATTACGACACCATTGGGGAAAAAATTATTGCCGCATTGAAAAAAGCTGCTTCTCGTTATGTCAAAATATATATTTTGCTAGATGGTTTTGGCTCCTTTTCATTCCCCAAAGAAGTGATAAATGAACTCAAAAAAGACGGAATTGACATTAGGTTTTTCTCTCCATTCTTCTCAGCTAATTCAATGTATATTGGCCGAAGATTGCATCATAAAGTAGTAGTTGCTGATTCGAAAATTGCTTTAATTGGCGGAATCAATATAGCCGATAAGTACAATGGAACTAAAAAAGTAGCACCTTGGCTAGATTACGCCGTTCAATTAAATGATGAGAAAGTTGTGGAACAACTTTCCACACTATGTTTAGATATTTATTTAAGGAAAAGACGAGTGAACAGGAAAAGAATTGCCTCTGAAGTTTATTCCAATTCAGAAGTGGCAGTTAGTGTTCTTCAAAATGATTGGTTGAAAAGGAAAAACGAAATCTATCGTGCCTACCTAAAATTCATTGGCAATGCCAAAAAAGAAATCGTAATTGTAGGCAGTTATTTTCTTCCCGGCAGAAAACTCGTTAACACCTTGAAAAAGGCATCCCAAAATAATGTGAAAATAAAATTGATTTTGTCTGGAATATCGGATATTCCTATGGCAAGAAGAGCTAGTTGTCACTTATACAGTAAATTAATGAGATACAATATTGAAGTATATGAATGGAAATCATCTATTTTACATGGGAAAATTGCCGTTATAGACAATAGTTGGACAACAATTGGTTCCTTTAACCTGAATAATTTGAGTTCGTTTGCGAGTATAGAAATGAACGTTGGAATCAACTCTTCCGAATTTTCTAATAATTATCTTTTGCACCTTAACCAAATTATGGATCAATGCGAAAAAATCACCCCTGAATCTCTTAAATTAAGAATTGGATTATCAACAAAATTCTTGAACTGGGTTTGCTATTGGATTACAAGAATAATCGAAATAATAGTTACCTATTTGCCTCTTAAACGATTCAAAATATTGTATTAAGAATCATTGTTAATGATGAAAAAAATTAACAATTACAAACTATTAAAACATTAAATAAACCCTATGAAAACAAAACTGACATTACTCCTAAGTATATTATTATTATTGTTGATTATGTCCTGTTCAAAAGAACCAGACAATACCTGTGTCGAAAATAGAATCGCCTATGTTACTTCGATAAACTCCCCTTCAAATGGATTTGTAAATCAAAATATAACCATCGAAGTCAGTTTTGGAGTTAATAATGGTTGTGGCAATTTTGGAAAATTCATTGAAAACCAGAATGGAAACACAAAAACTATTGAAGTCGAAGCGAAGTACGAAGGCTGTGTTTGCACAATGGATGCTCCAACAAGAAAAACAAATTATGTTTTTAAAACACAAAATTCCGGGAATTATATTTTAAAATTCAAATCAAGTGCAACAGAGTTTATAACTGCAAATTTGACTATAAATTAAAAATTTTACCTATAAGACGTTTGAACAATTCATTATTAAATCAACTTAAGCAAAATGCTCCACTTTGGGCTTTTTTTTTATTTTCATAACACACTGTAATAAAATACTTTA
>CAMDGJ010000270.1 GCA_945897545.1 Flavobacterium psychrophilum | reverse complement strand
GGGATGGAAAAGAGCAAGTTCTAAAAGGAGTTGTAAAATTCCCATCAATTGATACTGATAGTTTAAAAGCGACTGATGACTCTAAAGTTAGCTTAAAAGCAGCCTGGCTGAAAGGATAGACTAGCTAACATAAGATGAAATCCTAATTTAGAAATAGATTGGGATTTTTTTTTATATAATCACTCAACTTTACAACTATTTCCTTTATTTTGCGCAAAATTTAAAACAATGAAAAAATCAATTATTGCATTCTTAAGCCTTTTACTATTATATTCTTGTAACAAGGAAGAATCAAAAACAAATTTACAACTTACTGGAACCATCAAAGGATTAAAAAAAGGAACTTTATACATTCAAAGAGTTGTTGATTCAAGCCTTGTTGCCATTGACACAATCGTAATAGATGGCACTTCAACATTTGAAACTAATCTAATGTTAGATTCGCCTGAAATGCTCTATTTGTTTTTGGATCGAGGTGAGACAAATTCAATGGATAATAACATCTTGTTTTTTGCTGAACCAGGAAAAATAAATATTGACACCAATCTTGACTCCTATATTGCAAGTGCAAAAATTACAGGTTCAAAAAACCAAGAAAAATATGAAGAGTATCAAAAAATAAATACTCGTTTTAGAGATGAAAATCTAGATATGATTGAACAAAAGTTTAATGCTCTTAAGAGTAGCAATTCAAAAATATTAGATAGTTTAAGTGCAAACCAAGATAACAATACCAGACGAAAATATTTATTTGCCACAAATTTTGCCATAAACAATAGAGAATACGAAGTGGCACCATACATTGCCCTGTCTGACATTTACGACATCCATCTCAAATATTTAGATACCATTCAAAAATCGATGTCTCCAAAAGTTGCGAAATCCTTATATGGAAAAAAACTCACGGATTATGTTGCTAAAATTAAGAAACAGCAATAGACACGATATAATGCCAGTTTTAAATATAAAATCCGTGTTGTTTTAAAAACAACACGGATTTATTATAAAAAGAATCTGTATAAATGCCTATCTCAAACCAACGGTTATTGCGGCAATAGCAACAAAAACTGCTATTAAGGCATATAAACATAAAATAATCAATGACATAATTCCTATGAATTTGTAATGCGATTTCAAATACTCGAAAGATGCAGCTAGTGATTTAGAATCATTGTCTCTCAAAGCAATCTTTGCATTTGAAGCAAACTTATTTAAATAATCTACTGGAAAAAAGTAAAATATGGCTATCAAAAAATATAAAGCGGATATAAATGAACCTCCCATTGCTCCAAAATCATTCATTTCCCGACTCAGATTACCAATAAATGCAAAAAAAGCTCCCGCAAAAATCGCGATCAAAACAATAAAACCAATTCCAATATAGCCCAAAATAGACAAAAAATAGGCCCATTTAGCAGTTTCTCTCAAAAACCCTTTTGCAGATTCATTCAGCCGTAATTCAAATTCTTCGATTTCAGAATATTCTTCCATAACGTTTATTAATTTTGGGTATAGCATCAAATCTAAAGAAAATCTGAAATAATAGCAGCAACAAAATGGTGTTTTTATTCTGTTAATTTTCTTCGCAGATTATTTACAAACAAAAAACCGCAAGCTATAAACTTACGGTTTTATTAAAGAGCCGGCGGAGGGACTCGAACCCACGACCTGCTGATTACAAATCAGCTGCTCTAGCCAACTGAGCTACGCTGGCGACTCATTACGGGTGCAAATATAAGATTGAATTTGAATTATACAAAATAAATTCAATCTTTTTTTACTGCTTTATTTACTGTAATCCGTTGATTTTAGCAATCAATTGATTTGCAGTTTGTTCCAATTCAACATTTATTTGTTTGAAATGTGCTTTTTTATTCTCTACTTTTTTAGCGTTTACTTTTGTAATTAAAGCATCAAAAGCTGCGATTGCTTCATCGATTAAAGCATTAGTTTCTGTTGTAGGTTTTCCTGTGGTCGAAATTTCGAACAAGTAAACTGCTTCAATAATATCTCCTAAAACGTAGTTGATGTCTTTTTTTAAATTCTTAACGTTAGCCATTTTATTTTTAATTTTAATTTGCGATTGTAAAAGTACAAATAAACTTTCTATTACCTACTATGAAATCGCCACTATCAACAAGTTTGTTGCAAACGATTGAAAAATCATCGAACTCCGATGAAAATAAAATATTGTGAGATAAACTCCAATGAGTAAAAAGGCGATAAAATAGATGACCGCTAAAAAATCAAAATTTACATCTATGAAATAAAAATTTCTAAAATTGCGGCTTTCCCGTTGAGAATCACAGTTTTTAATGCCGCAGGAATTAAAACGGTATCTCCTTTTTTGTATTGAAACCGTGAACTCTCAAACTCAATTTCAAAAGTTCCTTCAATACACATATAAACACTAAAGGAATTACCGTTATTTAGAATTTTCTTTTCACCATCAAGCGCCAAAAAGTTAGTGGTGAAATAAGGGCAATCGACGATAGTATTGGATTGATTGATTTCTTTATCGTAGGATTTGAAAGTATCTACTTTATTATAATTGATAGCATCCAAAGCCAAGTCTACATGTAATTCCCTTTCATTCCCTGCTGCATCTACCCTATCAAAATCATACAAACGATAAGTAATATCTGATGTTTGCTGGATTTCAGCGACAACTAATCCTGCTCCAATGGCATGAACAGTTCCTGTCTCTAGAAAGAAAACATCTCCAGACTTTACAATTACATCATCAAGGATAGTAAGTAGGGTTTTATTTTTGAGATTTTCAACGTACTCCGTAGCATTTGATTTTTCTTTGAATCCAACAATTATCCTAGCGTTTTCATCAGCTTGCATAATGTACCACATTTCGGTTTTCCCAAAAGAATTATGACGTTTTTGAGCTAATTCATCGTCTGGATGAACCTGAATAGACAAGTCTTCTCTTGCATCTAAATATTTGAAAAGCAAAGGAAACTGTGTGCCAAATCGTTTATAAACTTCTTTTCCAAGAATGTCCTCTGGAGCTGTTTGAATCAAATCGTTGAGTGATTTTCCTGCTAAAAATCCGTTTGAAACGACACTAACATCCCCCTCCACAGTTGATATTTCCCAGCTTTCCCCTGTTATATCTGAAGTAATTGGTTTATTTAAAATCGTTTTCAACTTGGTTCCACCCCAAATTCTTTCTTTTAAAATGGGTTCGAATTGTAAGGGATATAATTTCATTTATGTATTTTTTAAAGTGTTTATTCCAATTTTCTTTAGAATCAATTTTGGTAGCAAAGTAAAGTAAAAAAAAGATGATATCTATAGTACAATGGGTTATTATGATACTATTTTTTTTATTTTTTCCAGTGCTTTAGGAATATGAGCAGTAGCCATTACACTATCGAAAATCATTTGAATCACACCTTCTTTGTCAACCACATATGTAAATCGCCCCGGGATTAGTCCCAATAAACTAGGCTTGACGCCAAAAAGATTCCTGATTTTTTTATCATTGTCAGATAGCAAAATAAAAGGTAATCTGTATTGCTTTGCGAATTTTTTGTGCGAAGCAATGCTGTCACTGCTAATACCGATCACTTCGGCTCCTAAATCCTTGAAGTCTTCGTACTGATCTCTAAAACTACAGGCTTGAGCGGTGCAACCTGGAGTATTGTCTTTTGGATAAAAATAAAAAACAACTGGCTTTATACCCACGACCAAGCTACTGTCAAAATCATTTTCATTGCTGTCTTTAGCTGAAAAAACAGGAACTTTATCCCCAACTTTT
>CAMDGJ010000269.1 GCA_945897545.1 Flavobacterium psychrophilum | reverse complement strand
CCAATTTTGTTAATTGCATCTGCGATGTTGTAAACTACATCAATGTTACCTGCAGGAATAATTCCGTTGTACCATCCTGTTGTTCCCATCATGTATCCTAATGGATAGATTGACCATCCAACAAGTACGAACCAACACAAGATTTTGTGTGCAGCTAATACATTTCCACCAGCAGCTTTTGCCAATTTTAAAGCTTCTCCCAACCAGATTTCGTAAACAATTGCAAAATAAGCAAGACCAGATACTAATCCCCAAACAGCAGCACTTTCTGGATAAACAACTTCTCCGATATAACCAGTTACCAACATGATAACAGAATAGAGAATCATTTTCCATAACAAACTTTGTTTTGCACCAGCAACTTTAAGAATTAAATAAAATTCTAAACACATTAACGGCACTGTTAGTACCCAGTCAACATATCTAAAAAATGTTGGAGATTCCCCAATTTCTGCCCAATATTCCTTCATGTAGAAATAGTGTACAGCAGCAATAAAGGTTATCAGACCTGAAACCAATACTGAAGTTCGCCACTTTTTATCAAATTGACTTAATGATAAAAAGAAAAAAGCTGAAGCAGCCATCATGGCCATACAGCCAACAAAAAAAGTAAAACCTACATAATCGGTAGGAAGCATTTTAGCAATTAATGCTGAAGACATAAATAATTGAGACATAGTTTATAATTTTAATTATTGTATAAACAAATATATAAAAGATTAAACAAATAAAAAAAACATTTCATCCATTTTTTTTTGATTATATTTATAAAATAATTGTTAAACTATGTCAAAAACTACAAATTTATCAATATTATCAAGCTTTCTTGCATTATGGCTAACTTCTTTTATGAGCAGCGAAATTCAAATTACTGTAGGTTTTGTCTTAATATTATCGTTCGGAATTGTACATGGAGCAAATGATTTGCTCTTAATTAAAAATATAAATGCTGAAAATTCCATGACTTATTTGAAAATCTTACTTCATTATGTAACGATTGTTTTAGTAGCTGTTTTACTATTTAGTTTTATTCCGTGGCTAGCTATGCTTTTGTTTATAATAGTTAGTAGTTATCATTTTGGAGAACAACATTGGGATAAACAAATAATTTATGATAATATGGTGATGACTAAATTATTTCATACCATATATGGTCTATTCATTTTACTGTTATTATTTCAATTTCACGATAAAGAAGTCATTGCTGTAATGTATGGAATTACTGGTATAGAATTTACTTTTATTAGTATTACTTTATTATTAAAAATAGTCGGATTTATTCTGGTTGCTATGTTTTTTTACAATTGTAAAACCTTTGCAGTATTTCAAAAAAACATTGCTATTGAATTGTTGTATTTGTTACTATTTGCTATCATTTTTAAGGTAGGCAGTTTGATATGGGCATTTGCAATTTATTTTATCTTCTGGCATAGTATTCCATCATTGATTGAGCAAATAAAGTTTTTGTATGGAGAATTCTCAATTACTAATAGTAAAGCCTATTTAAAAGCCGCATTTATTTATTGGTTGATTTCAATAATTGGGATTATTGTTTTGTATTTTTTACTTAAAGACTATAAAATATTTGATTCTATATTTTTCTCTTTCTTAGCAGCCATAACTTTTCCACACGTTATTGTTATCGAGAGAATGTTTAGTATTAAAAATAAAAAAACCGAGTAATTACTTACTCGGTTTTCTTTATAGACCCCACTTTATTTGCGGGATAAGCGATGTATGTCCTGCCAAAAAGCAGGAATTAACTACTTATTTTACTTCTTCGAATTCAACGTCTTCAACATTATCTCCTTGAGTTTGTTCTGCTTGTGGTTGTTGAGCACCACCTTGAGATTGTTCTCCTTGAGCATACATTGCTTCAGTAGCTGTTTTCCAAGCTGCGTTGATGTTGTCAAGCGCCGTTTGAATAGCAGGAATGTCTTGAGATTGGTGTGCCATTCTCAATTCAGTCAAAGCATATTCAATAGCTACTTTATTTTCGTCAGTCAACTTCTCTCCTAATTCTTTCAATTGAGATTCAGTTTGGAAAATCATTCCGTCTGCTTCATTCAATTTTTCGGCTCTTTCTCTTGCAATTTTATCAGCTCCAGCATTTGCTTCAGCATCTTTTTTCATTCTTTCGATTTCATCTGCTGTCAATCCAGAAGAAGCTTCGATACGAATATCGTGAGATTTTCCAGTTCCTTTATCCGTTGCCGAAACTTTGATAATACCATTAGCATCAATATCGAAAGTTACTTCAATTTGTGGAACACCTCTTGGTGCTGGTGGAATACCGTCTAAGTTAAAACGACCAATCGTTTTGTTATCTGCAGCCATAGCTCTAGCTCCCTGAAGAACGTGTAATTCAACTGTTGGTTGAGAATCTGCAGCTGTAGAGAATATTTGAGATTTTTTTGTTGGTATAGTTGTGTTAGACTCAATCAATGTAGTCATAACCCCACCCATAGTTTCGATACCTAAAGATAAAGGCGTAACGTCTAGTAACAATACATCTTTTACATCTCCAGAAAGAACTCCACCTTGAATAGCTGCTCCAATAGCAACAACCTCATCAGGATTCACTCCTTTAGACGCTTTTTTACCAAAGAATTTTTCTACTTCGTCTGCAATTCTTGGCATACGAGTTGAACCTCCTACAAGAATCACTTCGTCAATATCAGAAACAGATAAACCTGCATCTTTCAACGCTTTAGCCACTGGTGCCATAGAACGTTTTACTAACGAATCCGTTAATTGCTCAAATTTAGCTCTAGTTAATTTTTTAACTAAGTGTTTTGGTCCTGAAGCGGTAGCAGTTACGTAAGGCAAGTTGATTTCAGTTTCAGCAGAGGAAGACAATTCAATTTTTGCTTTCTCAGCAGCTTCTTTCAAACGCTGCAATGACATTGGATCTAAACGCAGATCAATACCTTCTTCAGTCAAAAATTCAGCAGCTAACCAGTCAATAATTTCGTGGTCAAAATCATCTCCACCTAAGTGGGTATCTCCATTTGTAGACAATACTTCGAAAACTCCATCTCCTAATTCTAAAACAGAGATATCAAATGTACCTCCACCTAAATCGTAAACTGCAATTTTTTGATCTTTTCCTTTTTTATCTAAACCGTACGCCAAAGCTGCAGCTGTAGGTTCGTTGATAATACGCATTACTTTAAGCCCAGCGATTTCACCAGCTTCTTTTGTAGCTTGACGTTGTGCATCATTAAAGTAAGCAGGAACAGTAATAACTGCTTCAGTAACTGTTTGACCTAAATAGTCTTCAGCAGTTTTTTTCATTTTTTGAAGTGTCATAGCTGACAATTCTTGTGCAGAATATAAACGACCATCAATATCAACACGTGGCGTATTGTTGTCGCCTTTTACTACAGAATAAGAAACTCTTTTCGCCTCAGCCGAAACTTCAGAAAAAGAATGACCCATAAAACGTTTGATAGAAGCAATAGTCTTAGTTGGATTAGTTACCGCTTGTCTCTTAGCAGGATCACCTACTTTAATTTCGCCACCTTCAACAAAAGCGATGATAGATGGTGTTGTTCTTTTTCCTTCCGCGTTAGGGATAACAACTGCTTCGTTACCTTCCATTACAGAAACACAAGAGTTGGTAGTACCTAAATCAATTCCGATTATTTTACCCATTTTTTAATATATTTAATTTTTATTGAATACTTATTTTAATACCTCGAGAGGCAAGAGTCAATCTTTGTGCCAATAGAAAAAAGAGAGTAAATTGTCAGTTTATGTTAAAATTGGCGCAAAAAGATATGACAAGATGACATTTTAATTCCCCTTTTGAGAGGGGTGACTGCAGGTCTGGGTGTGTTTTTGGTATTTATGCTGACGGATTTCAGG
>CAMDGJ010000268.1 GCA_945897545.1 Flavobacterium psychrophilum | reverse complement strand
TTGAGCTCACTTTCTAATTTATATTTTTTACTATTATTAAAAACGCTGGCCACATTAAAAAATAAGAGATCAGAAACTGTAATCTCAAAAATAAAGGCTAATCTATATATTTTAGAAATAGTGATGTCTATTTCACCTCTTTCAATTTTGCCATATCCACTAGTGGTCATATCTAATTCAGCAGCGACATAATCTCTAGTGAGATCTTTCATCTCCCTAATCGTTTTAATATTTTTATAAATAGTTGTATTCATCAATAAATCTAATTTGGGGCTTTCAATACTGCAAAATAGCATTATGAATACAAATAAAGAAAATTATCGCTACCTAAACTGAAATTGTACGTAATAGTCAAAAAAAAGTATCTTTTAATTAAAATAACTAAGGAAATCCCAATAAGTGAAATAGACCGCACCCAAAAATTTAGACAAATTTATAATTAATTTTGATCATATTGAGCTCGTTATTGTATCGGGCTCATTCGTTTTAGATTTTTATTTTTAGGTCGAGCCAAAAGCTAGCGTTATCAAAAGATTTAAAAAACAAACGACTTAAAAAGTCGGTTGGGATTTCCTTGCAGAATCGCACTACAGAATCGCTTCAACATTTCCTCATGCTCGACTTCAACATATACTAAAAACTGACTTTCAAACAGTTATGCCTTTTTGTTTCTTCATTAGATCACAATCCAATAATTAGTAAAAGTATTGTTCAATCATAAACCCGATAGAGATTGAAGAAGTATATGAAATTGTTCTTTATCGAGATTTAGACACCTGAAACATTCCATAAATATTTGTTAAACTTTGTAAATCAAGTACTTAATTAAATACTTTTGAGTGATGTTTAATAAAAAATGATAACCAAATAAAATTTAAAATTATGAAATCAATTAAAATTTTTGCTTTTGCATTATGTGCGTCTTTAATTAGCATGAGTGCTTTTGCACAAAACACAAAAACAGTAGTTGAAAATGCTATTGCATCAAAAGATCACACCACGCTAGTAGCTGCGATCAAAGCTGCTAGCTTAGTAGAAACATTGTCTGGTAAAGGACCATTTACAGTATTTGCACCAACAAACGCTGCCTTCGCAAAATTGCCAAAAGGAACTCTTGAATCATTATTAAAACCGGAGAATAAAGCAAAATTACAATCTATTTTAACGTATCATGTGGTTGCAGGTAAACTAGATAGCAAAGCTGTAGTTGCTGCCATTAAAGCTGGTAAAGGTTCAGCTACGTTAACTACGGTAGAAGGGTCAAAATTAATTGGATCACTTAAGGGGAAAAATGTAATTCTTACTGATGCAAACGGACACAAAGCTACCATCACTGCAGTTGACATTATGTCTTCAAATGGAGTAGTTCATGTAATTGATTCAGTCGTTTTACCTAAATAATAGAATAGCACACTTTCACATAAATCTCGCTTTTAGCGGGATTTTTTTTGCATTATAGTTATTGTTAGCCGTTAGTATAATAGCAAAAACCCCAATAAATACTATGATTTATTGGGGTTTAGTTTTTGTTTATAAAATGCTATTGTATAGCAAAATAATAATCCTATATTTATTTTGCATCAACAATATTCTGTAGATTCTTCCTAAATTCTTTTGCTCTTTGTGCTGTTATAGCATAGACCACTTTCTTGTTACCAGTATTCAGAATAATCTCTTTTAAATCCGTTTTCAATCCAAGTTCAGGAGGGCTATTCAACAATAAAGTACAAGCTCCACTAAAATATCCATCACTTTCAACGGTTTCCTCTTCAGAAGTCATAGTACCGTCGACAAAAACAGCTGAAAATGTCATTTTACTATTTAAAGCTGTAGTGAAAAAGCCATCCATAACAAACAAAATACGATAGGTATTTTTCTTTTCGACACCTTTAAATTCGTGACGGGTAATATTATAACGAAGTCCTTTGGCTAAGGATGGGAATTTTATGCTACAATCCAATTCAAAACTTGCTACATCGCCTGAATCGTCAACCCTAGTTATAATTTTAGATTCTTGGGCATTTATAACAATACTTGCTAGTAAAAATGCTAAAGATAATGCTAATTTTCTCATCTGATTTTAGATTATTTATTTCCTTTTTCGAAATCAGCTACGAATTGTGCCAATCCAATATCTGTCAAAGGGTGTTTCAACAGTCCGTAAATCGCAGAAAGTGGTCCGGTCATCACGTCAGCTCCAATTTTTGCACAGTTTACAATGTGCATAGTGTGACGAACAGAAGCCGCAAGAATTTGAGTTTCATAGCCGTAATTGTCATATATCAAACGGATTTCTTCAATCAAAGCCAAACCATCTGTTGAAACATCGTCTAAACGACCAATGAACGGCGAAACATAAGTTGCACCCGCTTTAGCAGCTAATAAAGCTTGTCCAGCTGAAAAAACAAGAGTAACATTCGTTTTAATTCCTTTATCTGAAAAATATTTTGCCGCCATAATTCCTTCTTTGGTCATTGGCAATTTCACTACAATTTGCTCATGCAAATCAGCTAATTCTTCTCCTTCTTTAACCATTCCATCATAGTCCAGCGCATTTACTTCGGCACTTACGTCACCATCCACAAGGTTGCAAATGTCAACATAATGTTTCAAAATACTGTTTTTTCCGGTGATTCCCTCCTTTGCCATCAATGATGGATTGGTAGTTACGCCATCTAAAACACCTAATGCTTGTGCTTCCTTAATTTGTGCTAAATTCGCTGTGTCAATAAAAAATTTCATATAATATTTAGTTTAATTGTGTGTTTTATTTTTTTTGGGCGTGACCCAAGGGTCGGGCTTTACGTTACAATCCACGCGAAAGAAAATACCTAACAGCCACTGGCTGTTCTCCTCTTAATATCAAATCTCACGCAAAATCGTTGACAAAACTACAAAATAATATCAATTACAATTGCAATATTAAAAATCAATTACAAAATAATCTATTACTAATCAAATCGTTGTTCTCTTGTCTTTCCTCTTTTCTCTGTATTCTTTGTTCTTAAAGTTTATAATGATTCATCAGCATTTTTTCATATACTTTATCAGGCAATATTCTTTTCAAGACAATCGAGAATTTCTGTATAAAAGCTCCCACTTTATAATGAATTTTAGGATTTGGATTTTGAATAATTTTATAAATGGCTTCGGCCATTTCATTGGGATTACTGCCGCTATCCACCTGTTCGTCCATCATTTTCAGCGTCTTCCCATACGGAATTTCGTAAGCCGAATCCTTGATTAACGGAGCGTGAAAACGTCCCGAAGCAATATTGGTGGCGAAATCACCCGGAGCTACATTTGTTATGTGAATTCCAAAAGATTTGACTTCCATTCGTAATCCTTCAGTGATTAGTTCTAATGCTCCTTTTGATGCCGAATACACGCTGCGATAAGGCAAGCCCATATATCCCGCAATAGATGTGATGTTTATTATCAATCCTGATTTTTGGGAACGCATTTGTGGCAAAACCGCTTTCATTACTTCGATAGGGCCAAATAAATTGGTCTCGAAATTATTCTTGATTTCGGCTGTTGGAATTTCTTCTAAAGGTCCCGTAATTCCAACTCCTGCATTGTTAATAACAATATCTAGTCGTCCAGAGACAGCAATAATTTTGGCTACAGCCAAATGTATTGATTCGGTATTTCTAACATCTAAAGTTACCAGCGGAAAAACCGAGTTCAAAACTCGTTCTGGATTCCGACTCGTTCCATAAACCACAAATCCTTTGTAATGCAAAAATTCGCCAATAGATTTACCTATTCCCGATGATCCACCTGTGATTAGTACTACTTTATTCATTGTGATAGGTTGTGGGTTATGGGTTATGGGTTATGAGTTATGAGTTATGAGTTATGAGTTATG
>CAMDGJ010000267.1 GCA_945897545.1 Flavobacterium psychrophilum | reverse complement strand
TAACTATAAATTAACAATAAGCAGAGGAGGAAGTTCTGGCGATTATTATCCAATTTATAATTTTACAAATTCTTTAGGTAACACATATGCCTTTCATTTCACAAACGTTAGCGGTGGAAATAGAGTTAAACTTTCTGTAAATGGAGGTGCTTTAAATAACTATTCTGTTTCATATAACTCCGGAGTGGCTACATTTGGCACACCTTACTCAACTGCTGCAGACGGAATTACTATGCTTAAAATCAATATTTTAACAAGAAATCCATCAGCATCACTAACTGAAGTCCAATATCAAGACCCTGCAAATTCCATTGCGAATGTTCAAGTTTTTGAAATTAAAAATTACAATAAAAAAGTAGTTTCTTTAAAAGGACCTGGTGCTTCAACTTATACAACAATCACGGGGAATACTGAAATCAGGTATCCAGGAGCATCCAACAGTGGTATATTTATCGGCTATCAAGAAATTACAGATTATGTAAATACACACGGTGCCGGAGCCTATACTGTTGCCGACATCGCTCTTAAAGAAGGATCAAATTCTAATCCAGGTTTATCTGGAGGATGGGGAATGATTGTTATTTATGAAAACCCTGTAATGAAAAGTCGTGCCGTAACTCTTTTTGACGGTTATGCTTATGTTAACGGACAACTTGCGGGCGGTGGTGAATATGGAAACATTGACATCTCAGGCTTTACCACAGTTGCCACAGGACAGGTAAATATGAAATTAGGCGTAATGGCGGCTGAAGGAGATGTAGGCTTAACTGGAGATTATTTGGCAGTGCAAAAACTAAATGCAAATCCATCAGATTACCCAGCAAACTATTTGGTATTAAATCATGCGGGGAATGCAACCACCAACTTTTTCAATTCTTCCATTTTCCCAGTTCCAACAGGTGGAATTACTAAAAGTAATCCAAATTTAGTAAACAATACTGGTGTTGACTTCAGTATGTTTACAATTCCCAATACAGGAAATACGGTAATAGGAAACAATCAAACTTCTACTACATTTAGATTTGGTTCAACCTCTGATGTATTTACGATATTTGGCTGCGCAATGTCAGTAGATGCCTATGTTCCAGATCCCAAAGGATTGTCATCGGTAAATTCAATTAATGGAGGTGCTGTTTCCTACCCTTTAACCATAAATGCATCACCTGGACAAGCCATCAATTATTCTATCAGTATTACTAACGAAGGTACAGAAGCGACAAATAGTACTTTAATTACAATCCCTATTCCGTCAACGGCAATTTTCCAAACAGGGACTATTACCTCTAATCTCTATTATAGTGCAACCCAAGTTAGTGCACCTACGTACAATTCAGGAGCAAATACAATTACTTGGAATTTGGGTACATTACCAATAACGGCTGGTCATCCAGAATATATATACGCTGTTATTAGCTTTACCCTCAATGTAACAAATGATTGCAGTATAATACTAAATGCTGGATGTAATCCCGTAGTCACCTTAGCAACGGGAACTATGACTGGTACAGGTGCTATATCTGGGTCATCATTTACAAAGTATTTCTTTCAGGGATATGATGGAACTTCCTGTAATGCACCCATTTCCGGATCGATTCAGGTGGCCATAAATGGAAGTTCATGCACCGCAGCTATGGCGGGACTAAATCGGGTATCTGCTTGTGGTGGCGAAAATGTTACTTTAGCAGCTACAGCAGGAACAGCAGGAGAATGGTCAATTGTTGATGGACCTGCAGGGGGAGGGGAAGTTTTTTCGGATAGCACAAGTCCAAGTTCAGTATTTAACAGTCTTAATTCTGGCACATACACTCTTAGATGGACCTCAACAAGTTGTGGCGCAAATTATGACGATGTTTTAGCCACTATTTCACTTTGTAATGTTGTCAATTTTGATGGTATTGATGATAATATCAATTTTAAAAATAAATTTAATTTAAACAGTGGTTCTTTTAGTATAGAAGCTTGGATAAAATCGAACGCTAGCAATGGCAATACTCAAACCATACTTTCAAAACACCTCAGCCCAAGCGCTACCGACGGTTATGATTTAAGATTGGTTAGTAATGCTGTAAAATTCTACTGGAACAATAATTCCATTGTCGCCACTCACGCCATCGACACGAACAGATGGTACCACATTGCGGTTACTTTCGACGGCACCAACTATAAATTATATATTGACGGAATTTTGGACAAGACCGCTTCGGGAGTAAACCCCACATCGAATAGCGTCGATTTTATGCTGGGAGCAATGAGCCAAGGCACTGACATTCCCTATAATTATTACGATGGTTATATGGATGAACTGCGATTTTGGAATGTTTCCCTGACGGTGGAACAAATTCGTCAGACGATGAATCAGGAAATCGCAAATGATGGCAGTGGCAGCGTGAAAGGCGTTGTTGTACCAAAAAACATAAGCGGTTTGAGTTGGGTTGATTTAACAGGTTATTATCAAATGAATCAAGCAAACGACATCTTAAATGGCTATTTAGTAGATAAATCTGGCAACTCTAAAACTGGAAAATTGAAAGGTATTTATGTTCAAGAACCAGATACCGCACCAATACCTTATACCTCTAGAGCCAATGGTAGCTGGGAAACAGATGACACTTGGACTAATTATGATGTTTGGGATGTACCGAATTCTTTTGGCATAGACGGAACAACAAAAATAGATTGGAATATCGTAAAAACCTCTCATAATATTCCTTCCAACAGCAATAAAACTGTTTTGGGATTGTTGGTGAACAGCAACACCTTAAGTGCTGCCAATGATTCTAAAATAGAAGTTTCAAGTTATTTAAAACTAGACGGAAAAATAGACTTGGTTGGAAAATCACAATTACTTCAAACGACCAACAGTGATTTAGACCTTACTAGTTCTGGGGCAATAGAAAGGGATCAACAAGGGCAAGCAAATAAATACAATTACAACTATTGGTGTTCTCCTGTGAGTCCAATTAATACAACTGCAAATAACACCAATTACACTGTTGCAGAAATGCTAAAAGACGGAACGACTATAACACCACAGAATATCAATTGGATTAGTGGCTATGATGGAGCTCCAACAACTCCAATAAGTTTAGCGCGATACTGGCTTTATACATTTGACAATTATGTAAATGCTTATGCAAATTGGAATCGAATATTGCAAACCACCCCAATACGAGTTGGTCAAGGATTTACCTTAAAAGGAAGTGGAGCAGCAGCGGGTAATCAAAATTATACTTTTACAGGAAAACCTAATAATGGTTTAATATCAACTAATTCTGTCGCTTCAAACCAATTATTATTAACAGGAAATCCATATCCATCAGCACTAGATGCAGTTGCATTTATAAATGAGAATGCTAGTTCAATCGATGGAACACTATATTTCTGGGAACATTATACAACTAATTATACACACGTTTTAAGAGATTACCAAGGTGGATATGCCACACTAAATTTAGTAGGTGGTGTTGCTGCAGGATCCATTCCTAGTGCTGTAGATGTAGATTTTATAAGCGGATCAGGAACACCCTCAAAAGGGGCACCAAAACAATATATTCCTGTGGGGCAAGGTTTTTTTGTAACTGGAAAAACGGGTTTTGGCGGAACTGTTATTTTCAATAATAATCAAAGAGCTTTTTATAAAGAAGATGAAACCTCTTATTCTAACCTAGTGTTCAAAACCAAAGCAAATAGTAAAACAAATACGATTGCGAATCGCGATAATAATGTTCCAATTGCAAAAGATACACTTAAAAGAATTCGTTTAGGTTTCAATGCAACTAATAACTACCATCGCCAATTACTATTAGGCTTTATGAATGAAAAAGCAACTAGCAAAATGGATTATGGTTATGATAGTTACATTTTAGATGATTTTCC
>CAMDGJ010000266.1 GCA_945897545.1 Flavobacterium psychrophilum | reverse complement strand
AAATGAATTTGTTACTTTCAAAGTTACTCCCAAGGTTGCGATAATAAACGAAAATTCTCCAATTTGAGATAAACTCATTCCGGTTCGTATGGAATCTTTCAAAGGTTGCCCGGATAATAAAGCGCCAAATGTAGAGCTAATGGATTGCCCGAAAATGGTCACAACCGAGAGAATTAAAACAGGAATCGTGTGTTCGTATAAAGCCGCAGGTTCGATTAACATCCCAACCGAAACAAAAAATACAGCTCCAAATAAATCTTTTACCGGTTTTACTAAATGCTCAATATGTTCCGCTTGCGTAGTTTCAGCGATGATGGATCCCATTATAAAAGCCCCAAGGGCAGGCGAAAAACCAACATTGGCAGCTAAACTCACCATTGTTAGACATAAAGCTATCGAAATAATAAGCAACATTTCGTCCGTCAATAAGTTTTTAGTCTTTTTGAGCACGGTTGGAATGATAAAAATTCCTCCTAAAAACCAAATCACAAGAAAAAATAACAATTTCAAAACGGACATTAAAAGATCCATTCCTGAAAACTGCTTACTTACTGCAATAGTCGACAACAAAACCATCATCAAAATAGCCAGAATGTCTTGGACAATTAAAGAGCCAATAACGTTCCCCGCAAATTTCTGCGTTTTGACACCTAATTCATCAAAGGATTTTAAAATAATTGTGGTGGAAGATATGGAAAGTATCACGCCCAAAAAGACGCTGTCCATCGTAGTCCATTCCATCCACTGCCCTACAGAATATCCTAAAATACACATAGTAACAATTTGGGTTCCTGCAGTGATCGAGGAAGTTCCGCCCACTTTCATTAATTTCTTGAAACTAAATTCTAGACCCAAACTGAATAATAAAAAGATAACCCCAATTTCTGCCCAGACTTCTACGCTTTTCATTTCCCTCACCGATGGGAAAAAATCAAAGTGGTTACCCGCTAAAAAACCGGCAATCAAATATCCTAAAACTAAAGGTTGTTTTAATTTTTTAAACAGCACAACAGCAATCCCGGCAGTCATCAAGATCAGTCCTAAATCGCTGATTAATGGCTCTAAGTGTTGCGAAACTTCGGTGAATTTTGCTGCTGCACTCATATAGTTGGTTGTTTTTCTGGAGCAATTCCAGCCTTTCGTTCAAGCTTTCGTTCAAAAACTCTTTTTTCTAAGTCCTCAAAGGAGCTTCCTTTGGTCGCTCTTTCAGGACAAGAAAAAAACAGTTTTTTTCTTCAAGGCTTTCCACTGCAGCCTGGGCTAAAATACAAAAAACCATTGAAGGTAAATAGCTATTTTTCAGATAGATTGGTCTTAAAAAACGTTTTTAACTATTTGCCATAAAAAAAGCCATCATTTGATGGCTTTCATAAAAAATAGCGGTGCTATTAAATTCCTAAGAAATTGCTCGGGGTTATTAGCATTAATTCTGCTTTGATTTCTGCTGAAACTTCTAAAGTAGCTATGAAATTATGAATGGCTTTTTTGTCAATCGCTTCATTCGTTCTCGTTAGTCCTTTCAATGCTTCATAAGGATTAGGGTAGGCTTCCCGACGTAAAATCGTTTGAATTGCTTCGGCAACTACTGCCCAGTTTTTCTCTAAATCTTCGTGGAATTTGGGTTCGTTTAATAACAGTTTGTTTAAGCCTTTCAAAGTAGCTTCGAAAGCGATTAAAGTATGTCCCATAGGTACTCCAATATTTCTCAAAACGGTGCTGTCCGTCAAATCGCGTTGCAATCTGGACAAGGGCAATTTAGCCGAAAGATGTTCAAAAATAGCATTCGCCATTCCAAGATTTCCTTCTGAATTTTCAAAATCAATCGGATTTACTTTGTGTGGCATTGCTGATGAACCAATTTCTCCTGCTTTAATTTTTTGTTTGAAATAGTCCATCGAAACATAGGTCCAAATATCCCGGTCCAAATCAATAATGATCGTGTTGATTCTTTTCAAGGCATCAAAAAATGCAGCGAAATGATCGTAATGTTCGATTTGTGTAGTAGGGAAGGAGTGGTGCAAACCCAAGTTTTCCTCGACAAAATCCCCACCAAATTTTCTCCAGTCAATTTGTGGATAGGCAACGTGATGGGCGTTGTAATTTCCTGTTGCTCCACCAAATTTAGCCGCGAAAGGAATGTTGAACAACAAACGCATTTGCTCTTCTAACCGTTCTACAAAAACACCAATCTCCTTGCCTAAACGGGTTGGCGATGCCGGTTGTCCGTGAGTTCTGGCAAGCATTGGAATATCACGCCATTCGATGCTCAAATCTTTTAATTTTGAAGTTAAAGCAATTAACGACGGCATATAAACTTTCTCGAAAGCTTCTTTTGTCGAAAGCGGAATCGCGGTATTGTTGATGTCTTGAGAAGTGAGTCCAAAATGGATGAACTCTTTATATTGAGATAATCCCAGTTTTTCGAAAGCGTCCTTGATAAAATATTCCACCGCTTTGACATCGTGGTTGGTTACTTTTTCGGTTTCTTTGATCCAAAGGGCATCTTCTGTGGAGAAGTTTTTATAGATGTTGCGTAAACTGTCAAATACATTTGGGTTTACGGTTGCAAGTTGAGGTAAAGGAATTTCGCAAAGTGCAATAAAATATTCAATTTCTACCAAAACGCGGTATTTGATTAACGCTTCTTCCGAGAAGAATTTTGAAAGGGAACTGGTTTTACTTCTGTATCTACCGTCTATAGGCGATACGGCGTTTAATTCGTTTAATGTAGTCATTGTTGTTGTGTTGTTAGAAAGCGCAAAAATAGTTATAAGTTATAAGTTATGAGTTATGTGTTGGATGTTTTTTTTTGTCATTTCGGCGAAGGAGACCCAAGCAAGCGAACAGGCGTAGCAAATGTCAAGTAGTTGCTCACATTTGCAGGGATTCCTGCTTCGCCGGAATGACAAATAGGCCTATTTGAATTTACTGTTTAAACTACTATTGCAATTTCTTCAATTCTCTTCGCACGATTTCCATCCCTTTCGAACCAGTAGTGGCAAGCACTTTGATGTCATTAGGCAAGTCATAAATTTGTGCCGGTTTTGGGTCAATATAATACACTGGAATGCTTGGTTTGGCAAAATTCATCAAACTTGCAGCCGGATAGACTTGAAGTGAGGTTCCAATTATAATAAGAATATCGGCTTTCTCGACAATAGGTATCGCTTCTTCTAGGGCTGGAACGTCCTCGCCAAACCAGACAATGTGCGGTCGCAATTGGTTTCCATTATCATCGACATCCCCAAAATTCAAATCGGTTTCCCAGTCCAGAATGTAATTGCTGTTTTGTGTACTTCGCACCTTTAACAATTCGCCGTGAAGATGCAACACATCTGAACTTCCGGATTTTTCGTGCAAGTTATCTACGTTTTGGGTAATGATGAAAACTTCAAAATCGTTTTCTAATTCCGCCAGAATTTGATGTCCTAGATTGGGTTGTACTTCGTGTAATTGTTTGCGTCTTTGGTTGTAAAAATCAAGTACTAATTCGGGATTTTTCTGCCAACCTTCGGGTGTTGCCACATCCATAACATTGTGACCTTCCCAAAGTCCTCCGGCATCACGAAAGGTATTGATGCCGCTTTCGGCACTGATTCCCGCTCCCGAAAGGACAACTAGTTTCTTTTTCATAGAATTTTTTTTATTCTTTTGTCATTTCGACGAAGGAGAAATCACATAAGTTGCTCACGTTATGTGATTTCTCCTTCGTCGAAATGACAAAGTTTGATACTCGTTTAAAAGTAATCTTTTTTAGTATTTTTACCAAAAATAATTCCGCATTATGATTGACCTTGATTACCTTCATTTTCTCGAAAACATCCTGACTGAAAACCGAAAAAACAAGTTTCTGAAAGTATTAGAAAATAGAACCAAGCATTTTAC
>CAMDGJ010000265.1 GCA_945897545.1 Flavobacterium psychrophilum | reverse complement strand
TTACTTTAATTACTTTAATAGTTACCACATCAAATTAAACTTTTTTTATGAATAATAATTTAATGTCAGAGGACGATCAAACGGACGATTTTGATTTAAGAATGGTTTTAGAAAAGTATCTCATCCATTGGCAATGGTTTATTTTGGGCGCTTTCCTTTGTCTTACCCTTGCTTATGTATATCTTAGGTATGTCACGCCACAATATCAAGCGAGTACCACAATATTGGTAAAAGATGAGAAGAAAGGCGGAATGCTCTCCGAATTATCTGCATTTTCAGATTTGGGCTTGGGGAGTGGTTTGAAAAGCAATGTGGACAATGAAATCGAAATTTTGAAGTCGAGAACGCTAGTCGAAAGTACAATTAAGACGCTTAAATTGAATATAGTTTTGATTGCGCACGGTAATGTTAAAAGTACTGAAGCATTTACGGATACACCTATTGTAGTTGATTTTATCAGTCAGAAACCTGATTTCTACAGCAGTAAATTGCTTTTGGAATTTATAGAACTAACGCCCAACTCTTTTACTTTAGAAAGTAAAATAGAATCTGAAGAGGTTCCGGTGCTGACCCAAAACAAAAAAGAATACCATTATGGTGAAATTATTGCTACTTCTATTGGGGAATTAATAGTAACAAAACCCATAGTTATAAAGCAATCTATTAGTGAAAATTATGAGTCGATTAGTATAAATGTATCCCCTCTATATGAGGTTGTTAGGGGTTATTTGGGGAGGCTTAAGGTTAATCCTATTAGTAAAACCAGTAGTGTGGTCGAAATTTCTATCACTGATCCAATTGTCAAAAGAGCTGAGTTTTTTCTTAATAAATTGATTCAAATTTACAATGATGATGCCGCTGCGGATAAGAATTTCATATCCGAAAACACGTCTAAGTTTATTGCCGATAGATTGCTTTTGATTACTCAAGAGTTAGATGGAGTGGAGCAAGATGTAGAAAGTTTTAAGAAGTCGAATAGCCTCATTGATATTGAATCAGAAGCGAAACTATTTATCGAAGGTTCAAGTGAATACAATAAATTGAGTGTTCAGAATGAAATCCAGTTGAATGTAGTTTCATCGATGCTCGATTTTCTTAAGAAAAGTACGAATGCTGATTTGCTTCCTGCTAATATTATTTCTAAAGAGGGAGATGCTGGGGATTTAATCAATTCCTATAATCAATTGATTCTGGAACGCAACCGAATTTTGAAATCTGCTACCCTAGCTAATCCAACTGTAGTTACATTAGATCAACAAATTGCTTCCTTGAAATGGAATGTTGCCGAGAGTTTGTCAAGAATGCAAGCCAGTTTGAACATACAAAAAAGGAATTTGAAAGGACAGGAAGGTCTTTTGGATTCCAAAATTGGAAAAATTCCTGTTCAAGAGCGTCAGTTTAGAGTGATTGCCCGTCAACAAAAAGTAAAAGAAGAATTGTATTTGTATTTGCTTGAAAAAAGAGAAGAAACAGCCATTTCATTAGCGGCTACGGCTCCTAATGCTAGAGTTATTGATGCAGCAAAAGCTTCGATGATTCCTGTTTCGCCTAAAAAGAATATTATCTATTTGGCCGCTTTATTGTTGGGGCTTCTTATTCCATTCGGAATCATCTACATTAAGGATTTATTGGATACCAAAGTAAAAAATCGACTTGATATTATCGATAAATTTAATATTCCATTTTTAGGAGATATACCAAAATCTTTAACTCCTAATGAGATAATAGATACAACAAGTCGCACTAGTACAGCCGAAGCATTGCGGATTGTAAGAGCTAATCTTGATTTTATGTTGAATCAAGTTCCTGAGGGTAGAGCTAAGAGTATCTTTTTGACGTCGACCATTTCAGGCGAAGGAAAAACATTTTTATCAGTCAATTTGGCTAGTATTTTTGCACATTCTGGAAAAAAAGTACTTTTGATAGGAATGGATATTAGAAAACCAAAATTGAATGAATATATAGTCATTACTAAAACTAGAGGATTGACAGATTATTTGTCCTCTAAAAATGAACCCATCAGCGATTTTATATCAAAATACAAAGGGTATAAGAATTTAGATGTGCTTTTGGCGGGTAGTATCCCACCGAATCCTACGGAGCTGTTGATGAATACTAAAGTAGATGAACTATTTGCTCAATTCAAAAAGGATTACGACTTTATAGTGGTAGATACTGCACCGGTGAGTTTGGTTTCAGACACCTTAATAGTCGCTAAATTTGCAGATACTTTTGTATATGTGGTTAGAGCTAAATTTATGGATAAACGAATGTTGTCTATTCCAGATACTTTGCACAAAGAAAATAAATTACCTAATATGGCTTTCATACTTAATGATACTGAAATTACTAAAGGTTATGGCTATGGCGGTTATGGTTATGGTGGTTATGGTTATGGCATTATTCACGAAAAAAAGCCGTGGTATAAAAAAATTTTCAAGAACTAAAAAAAGAGGCGAAAGCCTCTTTTTTTAGTTTGTGTTGTCCGTTATTCGTTGTTCGTTATGCGTTATAGGTGTACAGGTTATAGCAAATGAGTTTTGGGTTCTGTGATTTGTGCTACACGAACAACGGACAACGGACAACCGATAACTGATAACTGATAACTTTTCCAAACAAATTACTACATTTGCATTTATGGAATTTTCATCAAAACTATTAGAACAAGCAGTCAATGAAATGTCGCAGTTACCGGGAATCGGGAAGCGAACCGCTTTGCGATTAGTACTGCATTTATTGAAACAGCCCAAGGAACAAACTACTTTTTTATCACAAGCCTTGACCACAATGCGAGAAGAGGTTCGATTTTGCGTAAGTTGCCATAATATTTCAGATTTAGCTCTTTGTGAGATTTGTGCTAACACCAAAAGGAATCACCAGATTATCTGCATTGTCGAAGATATTCGTGATGTAATGGCAATTGAAAATACAGGACAATTTAGGGGGATTTATCACGTTTTAGGTGGAAAGATTTCTCCAATTGACGGTGTCGGGCCTAGCCAGCTGAACATCAATACATTGATTGAAAAAGTAAAATCTGGAAACGTGCTGGAGATAATTTTTGCGTTAAGCTCTACTATGGAAGGTGATACGACTAATTTTTATATCTATAAACAAATACAAGACTGCGACGTTATTACCTCCACTATTGCTAGGGGAATATCAGTTGGGGACGAGTTAGAATATGCCGATGAAGTTACGCTTGGCCGAAGTATTTTGCAAAGAGTGCCGTTTGAAAAGTCTTTAAAAAATAATTAATCCAATTTTTGAACGATGATATTTTTGAATTGTTAAATGAAAAACTATATTTGTTGCAAAAAGTTAAAAATGAACAAATCGGTACTCTTACTATTGATAGGGATAAGTCTGTTTTTCACTTCATGTATCCCTATCAAAGATCTTGTTTATCTGCAAAATAAAAACGAAACTAAAACTCTCGCTCCCATAACTGAGGTTATGCTAAAACCCTATCACCTTCAAGTTAATGATGTTTTGAGTATCACCATCAAGGCAGACGACCCCAAACTGACTACTATTTTTAATCCTACCAATAAAGCCGAAACAGATAATGGAGTAGCTTCATTGTATTTTTCAGGTTACACGCTTGATGATCATGGAAATATTCGAATTCCAGTTTTAGGGGAGATTAGTGCCATAGGATATACCGTTGATGAATTAAGGATGAAAATCGAGAAACAACTCCTCGATGACTATTTTAAAAAGGAAGCCAACATTTTTGTGATTGTAAGATTGGCTGGTTTTAAATACACCATAAACGGTGAAGTGGGTAGTGTGGGAACTAAATTTTTATATCAAGATCATGTCAATATTATGGAAGCCATTGCCAATTCTGGTGATATTGCAATTACAGGAGATCGAAAAAATGTCAGTATCATTCGTCAGTTGCCA
>CAMDGJ010000264.1 GCA_945897545.1 Flavobacterium psychrophilum | reverse complement strand
AGACCTATTATTGGAACATCTCCTAATTGCTTAATAATGGCTTTCAAATTTCTATATTCTGGTCTAAAATCATGACCCCACTCTGATATACAATGGGCCTCATCGATGGCAACGAAGGAAATAGTTTCTGATTGAAGGAAATTTAAATATTCTTCCTTAGTTAAGGATTCTGGGGCAACATATAAAATCTTTGTCAATCCAGAAGTGATGTCTTTTTTTACTTGGGCAATTTCAGTTTTGGTTAATGAAGAATTCAGAACATGAGCAATGCCATTTTCTGACGATAAACTTCTAATAGCGTCTACTTGATTTTTCATCAAGGCAATCAATGGTGAAACTACGATTGCCGTTCCTTCTTGAATCAAGGCTGGCAATTGATAACAAAGAGACTTTCCGCCACCTGTTGGCATAATCACGAAAGTGTTTTCTTTATTGAGAATACTTTTTATAACATATTCTTGGAGACCTTTGAATTGGCTAAAGCCAAAATACTTCTTTAATGATGCGTGGATGTCAATTTCGTTTGAATTCATTCTTTATTACTGGTATTTTTTCTAAATTTGCGGCACATAAAGATACTAATTTCTTTTACACATACAAATATTTATAATAATTCTATTTTGGACACAAAAGAAAACATATTGATTTTGGCTAAAAAGACCATTCTATCCGAGAGTGATTCAATAGCAAAACTCATTGATCTTATAGACTTTAACTTTGCGGAAGCTACACAAATCATATTCAATTCAAAGGGAAGATTGATTGTAACTGGAATTGGAAAAAGTGCGATTATAGCTCAAAAAATGGTTGCCACATTCAATTCTACTGGAACTCCATCACTTTTTCTTCATGCTTCCGAGGCAATTCATGGCGATTTAGGCATGTTGCAGACTGAGGATGTAGTTATTTGTATTTCAAAAAGTGGCAATAGCCCAGAAATAAAAGTTCTTGTTCCTTTATTGAAAAGATTTGGGAACCAATTAATAGCTATCACCGGAAACATTACTTCTTTCTTATCAAAAGAATCGCATTATGTGTTGAACACGACCGTAGATTCCGAGGCCTGCCGCAACAATCTCGCTCCCACTAACAGCACAACTGCACAACTTGTTATGGGAGATGCTCTAGCTGTTTGCCTGATGGAAATGCGGAATTTCACCAGTGAAGATTTTGCTAAATTTCATCCCGGTGGCGCTTTGGGCAAAAAATTATTGCTCAGCGTGAATGACATGCTCGAAAATTCAATGAAACCAATGGTTGCCCCTGAAACTTCAATTAAAAAAGTAATTTTCGAAATATCAGAGAAACGCCTTGGAGTCACGGCCGTAATCGAAAACGAAAAAGTAATTGGGATTATTACCGATGGTGATATTCGCAGAATGCTAAATGAAAATGATACCTTTACACATTTGACTGCCAAAGATATTATGACAAAAAACCCAAAAATGATTCAATCCTCGACTATGGTTTCAGATGCATTAAATATTCTTGAAGATTTTGCTATTACCCAACTCATTGTTGTGGACAATGGCGTCTATAAAGGTGTTTTGCATTTACATGATATTTTAAAAGAGGGAATTGTATAATGGCAAAGAAAGAACTTAAAGAAATGTCGTTTTTAGACCATCTTGAAGAATTAAGATGGTTACTAGTCCGAAGTTCTGCAGCAGTTTTAATAATGGCCTTTCTTACGTATTTTGTAAGTGATTATTTATTTGAAACTATCATATTTGGACCCACGAGGCCTACTTTTTTTACTTATCGTTTTTTTTGTGACTTATCGCATCAATTGGGCTTTGCAGAGAGTATTTGTATTACAGAATTACCTTTTATAATTCAAAACACTTTGATGGAAGGACAGGTAAATATGTTTGTATGGATGTGTATTCTGGCAGGTTTTATTTTGGCATTCCCCTATATATTATGGCAGATTTGGAGTTTTATTAGTCCAGCTTTATATGAAAAAGAGAAAAAAAATGCACGACTATTTATATTTTCTTCCTCATTATTGTTCTTTTTAGGAGTCCTTTTTGGGTATTTTATAGTCATCCCAATGTCGGTTAATTTTTTGGCAACTTTTACAGTAAGCGAAATGGTCAAGAACCAATTTACATTAGATTCGTATATAGGAATGTTCAAAACATCTGTCATAGCAGGAGGATTATTTTTTGAGTTGCCCATCATCATTTATTTCCTAACTAAACTCGGATTAGTAACCCCAGCGTTTTTACGAAAATACCGAAGATACGCAGTCGTAATTGTGTTGATAGTTGCGGCAATAGTTACACCACCAGATGTCGTTAGTCAGACTATTGTTGCTATTCCTATGCTTCTTATTTTTGAATTAAGTGTAATTATATCTTCCATTGTCTATAAAATAAAAATAAAAAATGAGCGCCTTAGTTAAAGAATTCAATGATTATCGTTCGAAGATGAACTAAAAATTATTAGCAGACAACAATAAAATTGTAAAACGAATTTTCAATCTTGATACTAATGCTTATGCAGAAGGAGTTCTGGATTTAAGAACCAAAGAATTGCTTGGATTAGTAGCTTCGGTGGTGCTGCGATGTGATGATTGTGTAAAATACCATTTAGAAAATTGCCATAAAGAAGGAATTTTAAAAGAGGAAATGATGGAAGCCATGGGAATTACTATCCTTGTGGGCGGAACGATTGTTGTACCGCATTTGCGTAGAGCTTATGAATTTTGGGAAGAACTCGAATAGTAAGAAGTTAAAGGTTAGAAGTCAAAGGTTTTGCATAATAATTTTGAATAACAAATAAAAAATGAAGCTAAGAGCCGAAAATCTAATTAAAACATATAAAGGACGAAGTGTTGTTAAAGGCATTTCTGTGGAGGTAAACCAAGGCGAAATTATTGGGCTTTTAGGTCCAAATGGTGCCGGAAAAACAACTTCATTTTATATGATTGTGGGATTGGTAAAACCAAATATGGGTAGTATTTATCTAGATGATTTAGATATAACTAATTTTCCAATGTATAAAAGAGCACAACAAGGCATTGGCTACTTGGCTCAAGAAGCCTCCGTTTTCAGAAAACTAAGTGTCGAAGATAATATTTTGAGTGTTCTACAATTGACAAAACTTTCCAAGGAAGAGCAAGAAGCAAAAATGGAGAGTTTAATTGAAGAATTTAGCTTGGGACACATTCGAACCAATCGCGGAGATTTACTCTCAGGAGGAGAACGTCGTCGTACTGAAATTGCACGTTGTCTCGCCACTGACCCCAAATTTATTCTTCTTGATGAACCCTTCGCTGGAGTTGACCCTGTTGCTGTAGAAGATATTCAACGTATCGTGGCGCAACTAAAAAATAAAAACATTGGCATCCTTATAACTGACCACAATGTTCAAGAAACTTTAGCTATCACTGACAAAACCTATCTTATGTTTGAAGGCGGTATTTTGAAAGAAGGAATTCCAGAAGAATTAGTAGAAGACGAAATGGTTCGCCGGGTTTATTTAGGACAAAATTTTGAGTTAAGAAAAAAGAAAATAGAGTTTTAAATTAAATTATGTAATGATTACTTCCGAAATTACAAGGCGGAAAAAAGCTACTTAGAAAACCGCTTCATAATTTAAAACAACTTTAAATAGAGGATTCTCTTTGTATTTTGACTAAGCTTTACTACCTTTCGGGCGCGAAAAAATAATAAACCCTTATACATTGAAAAAATGTTAGAAGAAAAGAATGATAACCTGCTCGAAGCAGATGGAAATTTTGAAAGCACTTTGCCAGAAATTATTGAAGCCGAAACAGCCGTTTTGGAAGAAGTAGAAACTATTAAAGCTAGCAATGACAAAACATTGGAAGCACTGGAAGAGTTGGCTGAGCCAATTGCAGAAACTGAATTACAAGCCCCTGAACCTATACAAAAAGATGAAACTTTA
>CAMDGJ010000263.1 GCA_945897545.1 Flavobacterium psychrophilum | reverse complement strand
AAAGCCGAAAATCCTGACCCGATTATTGTAATTGTATTTTTCATTTGTTCGGCAAATGTAATAAAGAGTTAAACAAAAATTTGATAATTAACAATATATTATAATTCATTAACCAAATGATCAATTGAATTAAAAACTGCTATTTTATCAGAGAAATTTTTAGTGTCCATATATTCAGTCATTCTGCCTAAGAACCAAAACTGGGAATTAGCACCCAGTATTTCAGAAGTAATTTCATCTAAATAATTATTTAAATTATCTTTAGTAGGCCGAACAGTTAGATAAGAAACATAAACTATATTGTCAAAATAATTTTTCATGTCCTTTAGACTTTGAATCGGAACGTTTTCTCCAAGATAAATGGTTTTATAACCGTTAAGCAAGATTTCATAATTTAAATACATTAAACCCAACTCGTGAATTTCATTTTCAGGAAGATACAATACAAAAACCTTGTCCGTTCTTGTGGGTTCCAGAATTTGAAGTTTTTCGGTATTTATTAGTAACTTTTGCTTGATTAAATACGTCATAAAGTGTTCTTGCGCTGGAGTAAGAGTACCCGCTTGCCATAACAGACCTATCTCATTCATTAGAGGAATAACTACGTCATGAAAAATTTCACGAAATGATTTTTCAGAAAGTAAATTATTGTAGGTGTTAAAAAACATGGCTTGATCAAAATTGATCATCGCCATTTTAAAGGCGTTTATAGCGTGGTTTTTAGAACTTTTTTCTGAGATTATTTCTCTTACGAGTAGTGCAATTTTTTCGGATGAATGCTCAGCTATTCTTGAAATTTTGTAGCCATAATCGTGTAATAAAACAATGTTGAGTAATTTCTGTAAGCTTTGCAAATCATAATTTCTTATGTTGGTATTGGAGCGCATTGGCTCAAGAATATTATACCTTTTTTCCCAAATTCGGATTGTGTGCGCTTTTATTCCCGATAAGTTTTCGAGATCTTTAATACTAAAAACACTCTTAACATTTCCCGTATTGTTTATCATTTCGTAAAAATTATTAAACAAAGGTACGTTTTATTATTTAAATCATAAAATCTATTTGTAAAAATGTAAAAAACAACTTGCTATATGAGGGATAATTACTTATCATACAAAATGATTGACTGCGAAAAAAAAATATTTATTTGTAGTTTTGATCTACTGTATTTAATTGATTTCTAATCCAATTTAAGGCCAACGGAGGTTTTTAGACAAGATGAAGTTAGCGGCAACTGTGCAAAAAAGAACTTCAAATGAAACTCAATATTACTGTTGTGCTTTTACTAGTTATATCAAGTTCTGTATTTGGCTAAACTGATAAACCTGACTGTAGAATTGAAGTGTAAAAGAAAGACCGTATTGAGAAAGAATTTACAATTGGTAAATGGGATGAAGAAAACGCAATTGAAACTAGATTAAAATATTTAGGAACCGTAAAAACAGAAAAGGGAAAAGTTTATAAAATAATGAATTCAATATGGATCTGGGGACAATCAAGGCGGGCGACGAGCAGAATATTGGCATTCAATCACAAAAATCAATATTTGGGAAACTACTATATCACAATGCTAAATGAATTACCAACGGAAATCAAAAATAGTTATCTAGTATTTAAAAACCTTAGTAAAGATTGCAATAAGAATGTTGAAACAAAATTTTTATTATTAAAATCAAAAAAGCCCCAATCGGGGCTTTTTCACTATTCTAAACTCAAACTTATTTACTCAAATACATTTTTCTACGAGAATACAATTCATAAAATTGATCGTCTTTCAAATCGTCAATGAACAAAATGCTTTCTCCTGTTGATTTCATTTCCGGTCCTAATGCTTTGTTTACATTATGAAACTTGCTAAAAGAGAAAACCGGTTGCTTAATCGCATAGCCTTTCAGCTGAGGATTGAAATCAAAGTCAGTAACTTTATTGTGACCCAACATTACTTTGGTAGCATAGTTCACATAGGGTTCATTATACGCTTTTGCAATAAATGGTACTGTTCGCGAAGCTCTTGGATTCGCTTCAATGATATAAACGATATCGTCTTTTATTGCAAACTGAATGTTGATTAATCCAACGGTTCGCAAGGCCAAAGCAATTTTCTTAGTATGATCTTTTATTTGTTGCATTACAAATTCACCCAAATTAAACGGAGGTAAAGTAGCATTACTATCACCTGAGTGCACTCCGCAAGGCTCAATATGCTCCATTATTCCAATGATGTACACATTTTCACCATCACAAATTGCATCGGCTTCAGCTTCGATTGCACCATCTAAATAGTGGTCTAAAAGCAATTTGTTTCCTGGAATTTGTTTCAATAAATTAATGACGTGTTCTTCTAATTCCTGCTTGTTGATTACAATTTTCATTCCCTGACCACCCAATACATACGAAGGACGAATCAATAAAGGAAAGTCTAAAGTATCTGCTAAAGCGGATGCTTCATCAGCCGTTTCAGCAATACCAAATTGTGGAAAAGGAATTTTTAATTCAGATAAAAGTTCTGAGAAACGTCCTCTATCTTCGGCTAAATCTAAAGCGTCGAAGCTAGTTCCAATAATTTTTATTCCGTATTTAGACAATTTTTCGGCAATTTTCAAAGCCGTTTGCCCGCCTAATTGCACGATAACTCCTTCTGGTTTTTCGTGTTGGATAATATCATAAATATGTTCCCAAAACACAGGTTCGAAATACAATTTATCTGCGGTGTCAAAATCAGTCGAAACTGTTTCAGGGTTACAGTTAATCATTATGGTTTCATACCCACATTCTTTGGCTGCCAAAACTCCGTGAACACACGAATAATCAAATTCGATTCCTTGCCCAATTCTATTTGGTCCAGAACCTAAAACAATTATTTTCTTTTTATCAGTTACGATACTTTCGTTGTGAACGTAGCGTTCTCCGTTTGCTTTTTCTATCTCAGCCTCAAAAGTCGAGTAGTAATAAGGTGTTTTAGCTGTAAATTCCGCAGCGCAAGTATCAACTAACTTAAAAATGCGTTTAATGTTCATCGACATACGCAAAGTGTGAATTTGACTTTCTAAACAACCTAACATATGAGCAATTTGTCTGTCGGCAAAACCTTTTTGTTTGGCTTCTAACAATAATTCTCTTGGTAAAGTATCCAGCTTGAAGCTTGATATTTCCTTTTCTAATATATATAACCCCTCGTATTGTTTCAAGAACCACATATCAATTTTAGTGATTTCATGAATGCGGCTCAATGGAATTCCCAGAACAATAGCATCATAAATTACAAACACACGATCCCAACTAGCATGCGTTAGTTTTTCGATAATTTGTTCGTAATCTGTATAGCCTTTTCCGTCTGCTCCTAGCCCATTTCTTTTAATTTCTAAAGATTGAGTGGCTTTGTGTAAAGCTTCTTGAAACGAACGTCCAATTCCCATTACTTCACCAACCGATTTCATTTGGATCCCTAGTGTACGATCCGCTCCTTCAAATTTATCGAAATTCCAACGCGGTATTTTTACAATCACATAATCTAAAGTTGGTTCAAAAAGTGCCGAAGTTGATTTGGTAATTTGATTGGATAATTCATCTAAATTGTACCCTAGCGCCAATTTTGAAGCTACTTTTGCTATCGGATAACCTGTTGCTTTTGAGGCTAGAGCCGAAGAACGTGAAACTCTAGGATTGATTTCAATCGCCACTATATCTTCATTTTCATCGGGTGAAACCGCAAATTGCACATTACAACCTCCAGCAAAATTTCCGATAGAGCGCATCATCAAGATAGCATAATCTCTCATTTATTGGAAAGTGGTATCCGATAATGTCATTGCTGGCGCAACCGTAATTGAATCACCAGTATGAATTCCCATTGGATCCATATTTTCGATAGAACAAATAATCACAACATTGTCATTATTATCTCGAAGTAATTCTAATTCGTATTCCTTCCA
>CAMDGJ010000262.1 GCA_945897545.1 Flavobacterium psychrophilum | reverse complement strand
CCATCCATAGTGTATGCCCAATCGCATCCAAATTTTTCTACATCAAAATGATGAGCGCCACGACCAATTTCTTCATCCGGAGTGAATCCAACTCGTATTTTTCCGTGTTTAATTTCTGGGTTTTTTATCAGGAATTCCATTGCGGTAACAATTTCGGTGATTCCCGCTTTGTCGTCTGCGCCTAAAAGTGTGGTTCCGTCTGTTGTAATTAGGGTTTGTCCTTTGTATAGTAATAAATCCTTGAAATAAGTGGGTGATAAAATGATATTTTGCTCAGCATTCAATACAATGTCCTTGCCGTCATAATTGCGTATAATTTGAGGTTTTATATTGGCGCCGATAAAATCAGGTGTAGTATCAAAGTGCGAAATAAATCCAATCGTAGGCACATCGTTATCCGCATTTGAGGGTAAAGTAGCCATAATATAAGCTTTATCATCAATGGTAACGTCTTGCATTCCAATGCTCTTGAGTTCTTCAACTAATTTATTGGCTAGATCCCATTGCTTTTGAGTGCTTGGCGTAGTTTCTGAATTGGAATCTGATTCGGTATCAATGGTAACGTAGCTTATAAAGCGGTCTATAATATGTTGCATCTTACTAATTTTTCATACAAATATAATCAATTTCAGCAGGGCTGAAGTCATTTTTTTTCTAATCTGACCATAGTTTTAGAGCGATTCATTCTCGTAAATTAGAGGTAAAATATCATTTATAAATACCTGATAATGTGTGATTTTTTTAAGTGATTTATTCACAGAGAAATGTTACCTTATCATTTTTCTTACTATTTTTACAAAATGAGACGTACAGATGAATATATTCTTCGACAGCCGGAGCAACATCAATCGATATTGCTTTACTTAATTAGTGTTTTCGAAAGAGAAATTCCAGCATTAGAATTGATGTTCAAATGGGGAATACCTTATTTTTACTATCGTAAAAAGCCGTTTTGCTATTTTGCTCCCAATCGTAAAAAAGGGTTTGTTGATGTGGGTTTTGCGAGAGGTTTTCAGTTGAAACGCAACCAAGACTGTCTTGTTAGCGAAAAAAGAAATACAGTAAAATCGCTTCGGTATTTTAGTTTAGAAAGTATCAATAACGCGGTTCTAGAGGATGTGATTCAAGAAGCTAAGAGTTTGTATACATAAAAAAATCTCCCAAAACGAGATTTAATTTAGTAGCTTTGAATCGAATTAAACTCTGAAGATTCCGCCAAAAGCAATGATTACTTCACTAAAGAAAAAATGCTGTGAAGCGCTATCCGAAGCACTTGCTGTAGTTCGAATATTTGGCATATTGATGTAGCCTCCTTTTACTACTCCTTCGATAGTAAAATACTTCAAAATTGTCAAGTTGATTCCCGCTTTAATCGAAGTTCCGTAACCAGAAACATGATAATCATCGTGTCTCTCTTTACCCATAAGTGTCGTATTGGTTTTTGGATATAAAACTCCGATGCCAAAACCCTCGTTAATGTTTACTTGAAATTTATCGGTGTTTTTGATGCCAAACCAACGCGAGATATCATCTTGTCTAGCAATTTCTGTATAAATATAATTTAAACCATCTGTGTGCTCGAACATTAAAAAATCTTCGGTCAAAACAGTAGGTGTATTATTATAAATGCTATTGAATGGCGGATTTCCGGCAATGGTTCCAGTAAGATTAGCCGTTTGGTTTTGTGTCAATACATATTTCATGTGATCATCTCCAATCGAAATACTATATTTATCAGTAATAAAATAGCCCAATTTGAAATTGGTTTGAGGAATTGTCATTCGGCTAGGTGTAATATAGTCGATGTGCCAGCCTTTTGGTTTGTCATGTGCAATCGCATTATCTACTATAAAATTATAATCGTCTCCTTTAAAACGGATATCTGATTTGGTGAATTTATCTCTATTTCCTCCCCAAGAAACGGTGAATTTTCCTTTATTATGAGCAGTATATCTTTCTTTTTTTATTGAATCGTTTTGCGCACAGGCAGGAATAGACAGGACTAGAAGAAACAGTAAGAAGAATGAAAAAGTAGTTTTCAAAATAATAAATTTAAAATTGGTTGACTGTTTTTCTAATGGCAACCAACTTGGTCATCAACCCTTCGAAGTAGTCTAAATGCAACATATTTGCGCCATCGCTTTTGGCATTAGCAGGATCAAAATGGGTTTCTATGAAAATTCCATCTACGCCAACTGCGATTCCAGCCTTGGCGATGGTTTCAATCATATCAGGTCTTCCGCCGGTCACGCCAGCAGTTTGATTGGGTTGTTGTAAGGAATGAGTAACGTCAAGAACCGTGGTTGCGTACTGTTGCATTGTGGGAATTCCACGAAAATCAACAATCATATCTTGATAGCCAAACATCGTTCCACGATCCGTCACCATTACATTTTGATTGTTGCAATCCAATACTTTTTGAACTGCGTGTTTCATACTTTCGGGACTCATAAATTGCCCTTTTTTTAGGTTCACGACTTTTCCAGTATTGGCAGCAGCCACAACTAAATCTGTTTGACGAACTAAGAAAGCAGGGATTTGTAATACATCAACATATTCAGCAGCCATAATAGCGTCTTCATTAGTGTGAATATCCGTAACGGTAGGAACTCCAAAAGTTTCCGAAACTTTACGAAGGATTTGCAAAGCTTTTTCGTCTCCTATCCCCGAAAAACTATCGATTCTAGAGCGATTAGCTTTCTTGAAGGAACCTTTAAAAACAAAAGGAATTTCTAATTTATCAGTAATTCCAATTAATTTTTCGGCGATTCTCATAGCCATTTCTTCACCTTCAATCGCGCAAGGACCTGCTAATAGAAAGAAGTTGCCGCTATCAGTGTATTTAATTTGTGGAATATTATGTACATTCATACTGTAATTTTTGGAAGTGCAAAGATAGTCAGGATTTATGATTTACTTTCGATACTTCGGAATAAGATTGAGATTTAAATTTTTTTCAGTGTAAGCCCTACAGGAATCATCAGAACGCCTTTTTCGTAAATATTCAGGTATAAAGTGACTGGATTTCGCTGGCCTTCCCATTTTAATTCATAAACGCTAAGTAAACCGGCACCCATTTGGCTTGTTTTTGTTGGAAACGGACAGCAGCTTTCTAATTTTTTGTAGTTTATTTTTTCACCATTTGGTCCCGCCAACGCATTCAAAAAACGATATTCGTTATTGGTTTCGCTCGAAGTACCTCCAAAAAAAACATTTATGGGATAATCCTTCTCATAGCCGTATCTTTTATCCTTGCTGAATTCTTTAATTGCAAATGTATTGTTGTCTAAGAGAACAGGTGTGGGCGCATTATCGTCTATGTTTTTTATGGTCGATCGGGTGCTTACACATGAAGTGGCGATCAATGACAAGACAATAATAGACAGTATTTTTTTCATAATGATATTTTATTTTGTGTTATTGCAGTTTTTTTAGATAAAATTCTTTGGGAATTATAAAGAACAAATTTAATTGCTATTGTTGCTATAAACAACAATTTTGCCTTAATAATTCTTTTTTGTAAAGTTAGAATTATTAATTTCGCTTATTAAATTTTATGGTATGGAGATTTTTTCGCAAACATGGCCTTGGTACATTTCTGGATTTTTGATTGGTATGATAATGCTCTGCTTGATCTATTTCGGAAAAGCTTTTGGGATGTCGTCTAATTTGAGCACTTTGTGTTCGATGACAGGAATAGGAAATCGGGTGCCCTTTTTTGATGTCGATTGGAAATCGCAGCGATGGAATTTACTGGTAGTTCTTGGAGCTATGATTGGTGGTTTTGTTGCGGTTCATTTTATGAGTGATGCTTCAAATGTAGCCATTAATACGAAAACGATTACTCAACTGGCAGCGTTAGGAATTGATGCTCCAAACGATAAATTGTTGCCAGAGGCTTTATTTGGCAATGCTATTTTTGAATCTCCAAAAATGATTATTATACTTA
>CAMDGJ010000261.1 GCA_945897545.1 Flavobacterium psychrophilum | reverse complement strand
CGTGTGGGCATGATAGGATATGGGCTAGAAATCGAAGAATATGTACAATATTAGCACTTTTATATACTTTAAATTAAAAAGAATTCCACATTAACACAAACGAAATGAAACGATTAAAATACTGAGGATAAAAAGGAGTCGTTTTTTATAGAAATAGTTTTTGTAAAACAAAAAAAGGTTCTTATATTTGCAACCGCATTGAGAAATTGATGTATGACTTATTGGAGAAATGGCAGAGCGGTCGAATGCGGCAGTCTTGAAAACTGTTGACTGTAACAGGTCCGGGGGTTCGAATCCCTCTTTCTCCGCGAAATAACTTTCAAAAGTTATCAAAAACCTCGAAATCCTATGATTTTCGGGGTTTTTTCTTTTTACAACCTATCAAATTATTCATTCTTTTTCAAAATTCAAGATGCAAAATCGAGACCCTAAAAATTTACAAATAGTTGGGTCTCGCTAAATCGATTAAACAGTTTGATCTCAGGAGCTAAACTCAATACTAGCAACCTATTCAACGACTTAATCAATAAATGAACATCTTGTATTGTGGCAAACCTTATCCTAAATTAATGTATAATTTAAAGGTTACCAAAATGAAAGCAAAAACCACCTTGCATTTCTATGCAAAATCAACTAAAGCCAATGCAACAGGGCTATTTCCTATTTATGTGAGATTAACAGTCGAAGGGAAACGATTTGAATACAGTTCTAAAAAGTTTATAGAACCATCAAAATGGTCGAATGAATTAAGCAGAATGAAAGGTAATTCAGAAGAAGCTCGTTCAATAAACAGCTTACTTGATTTCACTAAAAATCAAATAAATGAAATCCAATTTGAACTTCTAAAAGACAATATTACATTGAATATTGAGGAGTTCAAAAACCGACTACTTGGAACAAAAGTTAGAGAACGCATGCTAATCCCAATATTCAAAGAACACAACAGCAAAATAAAAGAATTGCTTGGTATTGAATATGCATCTGGTACATTAGAGCGATATGAAACATCGCTCAAACACACATCCAACTTTCTATTTTGGAAGTACAATATAACAGATATCAATATTGATAAAATAGATCATGCCTTTATTACCGATTATGAATTCTACCTGCGAACAGTGAGGAAATGCGCCAATAATACAGCTGTTAAATACATCAAGAACTTCAATAAAATAATCAAGCTTTGCTTGGCCAATGACTGGTTAGATAAAAATCCATTTGCCAATTATAAATCCAAAGTCAAAGAAGTAGAACGAGTTTATTTATCTGAAGGCGAAATTCAAAACATCATAAATAAAGATTTCAAAACTGAAAGATTATCGCTAGTACGCGATATCTTCCTTTTCAGCTGCTTTACTGGTTTGGCTTACATTGATGTCAAAAACTTAACAAAATCGCACATAAGCATCGGAATTGATGGTAATAAATGGATATTTACACATCGTCAGAAAACTGAAACCGCTTCTAAAATTCCTGTATTGCCAGTTACACAAATGATTATTGACAAATACGCAGACCATCCACAAAGTGTAAATGAAGACAAACTATTGCCGATACTTAGCAATCAGAAAATGAATGCCTATTTAAAAGAAATAGCTGCCGTTTGCGAGATTGAAAAAGAACTAACCTTTCACATTGCTCGACATACTTTTGCTACTACGGTAACACTTACAAACGGCGTACCTATTGAAAGCGTTAGCAAAATGCTTGGTCATAAAAATTTGCGAACCACCCAACATTATGCAAAAGTGTTGGATAAAAAAGTGAGTGAAGACATGAAAATTCTTCGAGATAAATTTTCTTTGACACCACAAATTCCAGATAAAAAACATTGTAAGTAAAGGTTTATGTTTAGCATTTTAGGTTTATTGTTTTTGTATAAAACAATTTTTTTAACCTAAAAAACACTAAATTATGAACAACAATTACAAACAATTATTATTTGAATTAACGGAACAATTAAGCTTTATTAACTTAGAAATCGACAATCCAATTTCAAAATCGGAGAAATCAGTACAAGTATCATTACTAATTTACAATAAACTAAAAAAACAATTTCTAAAAGAAAAATCATTTAGTGATGAGTTTCAAATTGATTTCTTTAAAAATGTAAAACCAAAGTTTACCTCCTTATACATTTATCATAATGCTATTTACAAGATTGAGACAAAAATGCCTCGAGGTGGAAATAGTATTGCTAAAAAATACCTCAACAAAGAATTAAAAAAGTTGAAGCGCTATTTTGATAATAATTTAGAATTCTACAATTATTACAGAACCGGTAGTTGTTATCTGGATATTAAGTATTTCTCTCGAGGTAGTTTAGACATTAAATTAAGACTGGATAGTTTCTATTTTGAAGTTGATAAAAACTTCTCAACCTCCCACGATTTCAAGGTTGCTAAAATATTAGCTCACGATTTAGTGCAGGTATATATTGAAACTAGACTACTACAAATGGAGCATAAAGTATATAAAGAAAAATCACAACACGAACCGAAAGGGAAAATGATTTGGACAGGTTCAAAAGTGGCTTTAACGGAATTATTGTATGCGTTACACTCAAAAGGAGTTTTCAATAATGGTGCAATTGAATTGAAAGAAATTGCAAGTTTTTTTGAAGAAAATTTCAATATCGATTTAGGTCAATACCGCAGAACTTTCCTTGAAATACGTGACCGCAAGTCTGATAAGACTAAATTCATCAACGCATTAGAAGAGGAATTGTTGAAACGAATGGAGGAAACAGATGAAGCATTTTAATACTGCTTTTTTCATTTTGAATAAAATCGTACCCAACGGGGTTCATGTTGTGATTTTATTCAAATCAAAACATACAAATTTGCAGCATAACAATTTAATTCAATGCATTATGAACTTGCATCCTAAAAAACTCTTCCCGGAAATCGACAACTATGAGTTGTTAAACCACCAAGTAGTGACCAAGAGAGACTTACTCAATTTTGGCAATTTATTACTCAATGAAATCAAAACAGCAACTAGTGCAGGGCAACCTGCACAGTGGCTTAAATCTTCCGAAGTTCGAAAGCTTTTAAAAATCTCTCCAGGAACACTTCAAAACCTCCGTATCAATGGAACATTAAACTACAATCGAATTGGCGGTACGATTTACTACAAATACGAAGAAATTGATAAAATGCTAAATCAATGATGCTATCACTCTAATTATTTTAAAAATTAAAATCAATAGTAATTATGAATTATATAAAACACCTAACTGGATTTTTTGAAAAAGTTTCAATAGATTTTGAATTAAATCCAACACACATTAGTCTATACATGGCGGTGTTCCAATTATGGAATCAAAATCGATTTCAAAACCCAATTGGTATTTCACGAGATGAATTAATGCGTATCAGTAAGATTTCTTCAACAGCAACTTTCCATAAGTGCATCAAAGAACTATCCACAAAAGGATATGTCATTTACAGTCCCTCTTACAATCCATTCAAAGGCTCAACACTCGAAGTGATCAACTTGGATTACTATACTAAACCAGTCCAAAAAAAGGAAATTCGAAAGTTAAAAAGCATATCAAAAAACGAACAAGTTATTGAACAAGTTATTAAACAGGATAATGAACAAGCTTTAAACAAGTATCAAACAAGCTCTAAACATGTACCTTATATAAACAATACAAACAATTTAAACATTGTAAACGAGCACAATCAAAAAAATGAAGTTGATAATCAAAAAAATCTAGAAATTGAAACGCTTTTAGATGCTGAAAAAAATGCCAAAAAAAAGTTGCGCGAAAAAAAAGGTACAGAACAAATTCCTCCAGATTGGGAACTGGTTATGGCTTTTTTTAAAGACAAACAAATTCCGTTGGTCGAAGCCGAAAAATTCTACAATCATTTTCAAAGCAATGGTTGGCTAGTTGGCGGAAAATCAAAAATGAAAGACTGGAAAGCTGCAGCAAGAAATTGGATTCTA
>CAMDGJ010000260.1 GCA_945897545.1 Flavobacterium psychrophilum | reverse complement strand
AAAATAAGCAATCTGAAATGATTGTTTTTTATGATGACGTTAATCTGAATGGAGACAAAACCATTTTTGACGACTATGTTGTTTTACAATCGATTGAAGAGGCTAAAGATTATTTTAAAAAAACAGATAATAGATTTGCAATTGGTATTGGCAATCCAATTTTAAGAAAAAAAATGTTTAAAAAATTTACTCAAATAGGCGGAATTCCTACCTCGACAATTAGTTTAGATGCCAAAATTGGCTCCAAAGAAGTAATTATAGGTGTTGGGACAAATATTTTAGATGGTGCTATACTTTCAAACAGTGTAACTATTGGCGATGCATGTATCATATATTACAATGCTATTATAACTCATGACTGCAAGGTTGGTGATTTTGTAGAAATTTCGCCAGCAGCCATTTTGCTCGGAAGATGCACCGTTGGTTCTTACACTCAAATAGGAGCTAATGCCACAATTTTACCAGATATAATAATAGGAAGTAATGTGATTATAGGTGCAGGGGCTGTAGTGACTAAAAATGTTCCAGATAATTGTGTGGTTTATGGAAATCCAGCAAAAATCATTCAAAATATAGATCCAATAAACATTTAAAAAATGAATAAACCATTAGTTTCGGTTGTAATGATTACCTATGGTCATGAAAAATATATTCAGCAGGCTATAGAGAGTATTTTAATTCAACAATGTAATTTTGAAATAGAATTGATTATTTCAAATGATTGTTCTCCTGATAATTCAGATGCTGTCATCAATGATATAATTAGAAATCATCCAAAATCGAATCTTATTCAATATCATAATCATGTCAAAAATATTGGCATGATGAATAATTTTGTTTTTGCATTACAACAAGCAAAAGGGACTTACATAGCTATTTGCGAAGGCGATGATTACTGGATTGATTCATTGAAACTACAAAAACAAGTGGATTATTTGGAGGAAAATGCTGATTGCAGTTTGTGTTTTCATCCTAGTATTCATTTGAATGATGCTAATCATGAACACTATTTTATTCATAAGCCTGTAACCATTCCAATAGATCATAAATTTGTAATGAAAGATGCTGTTTTAGGAGGTGGAAGTTTTATAACCACAAATTCTATGTTTTTTCATCAGAAATATATTACTATTTTACCGGATTGGTTTTTGAAAGCTCCAATTGGCGATTTACCACTAATGCTATTACTTGCTACAAAAGGGAAAATAGGATATATCAATGAAGTCATGAGTACTTACCGATTGATGAGTAATAACTCTTGGAGTGCAACACTTCAAGATGCAAAAAAAAAGAAAAAGCATTTTTATGCAGTTTTAAAAATGTGGAGTGATTTTGACAAATGGACAAATTATAAATTTCACGGAATAATTTTAAGAAAGAAAGCTTTAAATTATTATTCCTATTGGAAACAAATTCTTTACATAAAAAAGCAACTAATTTTTAATAAAAAATAATCTAAATTTAAAATGGAATCCATTACTATTAAAATTGGAGGAGATTTTGTCATTAATAAAGAAAACTTTTTCTCAAAAAACATCCATGATGATGTGATTTCTTTATTTCAAAATTCGGATTTAAATATACTGAATTTAGAATGCCCTATTACCAATGCAGGTAAAGAACATCTAATTTTGAAAACAGGTCCACATTTGAAAGGGATTGAAACTGCTGTTTGCGAAGTTGCTGAATTGTTAAATGTAAATCTTTTGACCTTGGCCAACAACCATATTCTTGATTATGGGCAAAAAGGTCTAGAAGAGACCCTTAGCTTTTTAAAACAAAATAATTTTGATTTTGTAGGCGCTGGGGAAAATTTAAACAAGGCTAAAAAAGTCTTCAGAAAAAATATCAAAGGCAAAAGTTTTTCCTTCGTTAATTTTGCTGAAAATGAATGGTGTAGTGCCACATCAAATTCTGGTGGAGCAAACCCCATGAACATTATTGACAATGTACATCAGATTCAGGAAGAAAAAAAAGTATCAGATTATGTACTGGTTATTATTCACGGTGGCCATGAATATTATAATTTACCAAGCCCTAGAATGGTTCAACAGTATCGTTTTTATGCAGAAAATGGTGCAGATGTCATAATAGGTCATCATACACATTGTATAAGTGGTTATGAAGAATACAATGGCGTACCCATTTGTTATAGTTTAGGAAATTTCCTGTTTACCGAAAATTCAATTTATCCGGATTGGAATATCGGTTTGCTAGCCGAAATTGTGATTGATGCCTTAGGAAAAATCGCTGTAAATTTTCATCCTGTTGAATATTCTAACCAAAACCATAGTTTAAAATTATTGCAAGGCGATTCAAAAACAGACGTTTTAAACAGAGTTAAAGGCTATACAGAAATCATTAAAGATCCGAATAAAATCCAACAGGAATGGGATTCATATGTTCAAAAACAATCAAAACTGTATTTAGATATGCTTTCGCCAATCGCCCAAATTAAATACCGTTACCTAAAAGGATTGTTCTCTAAATTGAAATTATCGCAAAAACTCATCAGCAAAAAAGGCTTTGCACTTTCTTTGAATCTAAACCGCTGCGAAGCGCATTCGGATATTGTAAAAGAAGTGATGACTAAATTTATCAACAAATAACAAAAATAGTTTAGCAAATTAAAGTCGAATAACACATTTAATCAGTACAAAATGGAAATAATAATTGCACCAATACACCAAACATTTTTTTCTGGAAAGATATGGATGGGTTTGGATATTGAAAAAATCAAACAAGACTTAATCGCTCTTAACGCTGAATATAAAGTACAAATTATTGATTTTTCAGTAATTGCAAATAATTATTCGTTAATTCCTCAAAATGCTATATTGTTTTATACCGCAAGCTATTCTGAAAATTATCAGCAATATATAAAGGACATAATCCTTGATTTTTCTATATCAAGACCCGATGTGGTTTTGCTACCCAATTTAGACCAGCTTTTTTCTTTTGAAAATAAAGGCTATCAAGAATTGGTAAAAAGAAGATTAAACATAGAAAATGTAAAAGGAAAATACTACGGAGACCTAGATGCTTTTCTTAAAGACGATCAAAAAACAACTACACCTTTTGTGTTCAAAACTCTAAAAGGTGCGATGTCAAGCGGCGTAGTATTGATTAAAAGTATAGAACAACTTCTGGCCTTAGACAGTCAATTTAAAAAAATGAGTTTCATAGAAAAACTCAAATATTTGAAAAGAGAAAGAGCTAAAACAAAAACTTCCAATTCCGATGTTTTAAATTTGAAGCCCAATTCAAATTATAGCTCGGTTAACTTCAAGGAATTTTTTTCCAAAAGAAATCCATTTATTGTTCAGAATTTTGTTCCTAATTTAGAATGCGATTATAAAGTTTTAGTTTTTGGAGCAAAATATTATGTTTTAAAAAGAGATATTAGAGAAAACGACTTTAGAGCTAGCGGGAGTGGAAAGTTTAAGTGGGTTAAACCTCCAACAGAAATCTTAGATTATGCTTATGAAATTCAGTGCCAAATAAAGGCACCCATTATTTCATTGGATTTGGGTATTGATTCCAAAAAAACGGTTCATTTATTTGAATTTCAAGGAATAGGTTTTGGACCTTTAACATTGATTAAAAGTACTTCTTTCTTTAGCAAAACTGGAGATAATTGGGATGAAAAACAGCAAGAATCCAATTTAGAGTTTGAATACGCCAATGCTATTCATTACCATATTCAAAAGGCGAAATGAAAATTATCCGACTTACAACGGTATTAGATTTTGGTGGTATTGAGAAAAGATTAATCAATATCTCTAACCATAAAGACGATAATCAATGGCTATTTTGCGCTTTGGGCAAAGGAGGCAATGCTGAAATTGCAATTAGAAATAATGAAAAAAGAGTCGTTTGTTTTGACTATAATTATAAAATTCCAAGCCTAGATACCATTTATAAATTAGTTCAATTTTTTAAACTTGAAAAGCCACAGGTGGTTC
>CAMDGJ010000259.1 GCA_945897545.1 Flavobacterium psychrophilum | reverse complement strand
GTGACGAAGCACCCTATAAAGGTGTTCCTAATAATAAAGATTACATAATTGCTAAAAACGATTGGGAGAATTTTCGTTTGGAATCCTTTACGCAATTTAAAAAATGTTTTAATGACGTTAGTGACCGTCAAATTGTTTTAACATTTAATAATGTTGATCCTATAAAACATCCCGTTGCTTACAATTGGGTTATGAATACAATCGACCCTAAAATTGGATTTGGTATAAAAGGAGGAGCCTATAATAGAGGGCATCATTTAACTGGTGAACAGTCTTTCTTGGAACAATGGAATCCTTATTTAATTAATCCGAAGGGGATGAAACTGTTTTCTGCCTCCGAAATGGATGCCTCTTGGAATAAACCGATCTTTAATATTAATAAAGAGTTGGGATTTTATTGGTCAGCACTTAGTGGAATTAATACGGGACTATCTTCTTATAATTGCACAAAAAGTGCCATTCAATATGCATTGGAGCACAATGAAATTAGAGATATTTTTAAAATGTACAACAAATACGCTCAACAGGTCTATCCAGCTTCTGCCACAACAGTCTTTTCAGTTTTTCACGAAGGTCTAAATGCTGCCGATACGATAAAATTCCCTGAGAAAAAATTCGGAAAAGCAAAAGTGAAAAACTTGGAACGCTATACCAACATTTGTAATGCCTATGCCTCAAGAGGGGCAAGAATGGATGATTTAGAATCAGCCGCTATAGGTCAAGTAGATCAAAGATATAGACAAACAGGCTATAATGATGCAGGATGGGACATTGCAGAAGGAAATTATGAACGTTTCTTATATCAAATAAAACCCGACCAAACTTCGATAGGACTTTTCAGAGTTCGTGGAACTATTGATAAAAATTCTTCTAAATACGACCGTTTTGCTCGTTCCTTCGAAAACGCAACCGGCAAAAACACGATGTATTTTAAATTTGATGACGAGATGTTTGTTGCTTCAAAACCTAAAAGTTTAAAATTCACCATCACTTGGTTGGATAAAAACCCGGGTTCAACTTGGGCATTACAATACAACAACGGAAAAGTAATGAAAACGGCTCTTGAGATAAAAGGGAAGGGCGATAACCAGTGGAAATCTGTAACAGTTGAGGTTGCCGACATGCAGTTAAACCATAGTGGAGAATTTGGGTATGACTTTGTGTTGGTAAATACAGATTCAATCGATGATATTTTTAACGGCATTGAAGTAGATATTCTACGAAAATAAATTAGTATACTACCATGAATCTAAAAAAAATGAAAAAAAGTTTTTATTTATTGACATCTTCCTTCTTGTTAACATTAAGTTTTTTCCATTCGATTGAAGGATTGGCTCAAAACAAGCGCCCAAATATTCTTGTTATTATGGGGGACGACATATCCAGAAATAGTATTGGAGTGTATGGCTCTAAGTACATAAAGACACCCAATTTTGATCGAATTGCAAATGAGGGAGCGCTTTTTACCAATGCCTATGTTTGCAATCCAAAATGTTCACCATCAAGAGCTTGTTTCTTGACAGGAAGGTATTCTTGGCAACTGGAAGAAGCGGCTAATCACATTCCCGTTATACCGCCCAAATGGAAATTTTACCCTAAATTGTTAGAAAAAAGTGGGTATGCTATAGGGTATACAGGCAAAGGTTGGGGACCCGGAGTATATTACGGAGAACACAATCCTGCGGGTTGGGAATACAATGACATCTCACTTGTTCCGCCTTATAAAGGGATAAGTAAACAAGACTATGCGGCTAACTTCGATGCGTTTTTAACCAAAAGAGATGAGGAAAAGCCATTCTGTTTTTGGTTTGGAACCCATGAAGCGCACCGTAAATACGAGAAAGATTCTTATAAAAAGGAGAATAAAGATTTGAGCAAGGTTACAGTTCAAGCCTTTTTTCCTGACAATGAATTAGTTCGTGGTGATTTGGCTGATTATGGCGTAGAAGTAGAATACCATGATCGTCAAATTGGTTTAGCATTGGCTTCTCTCGAAAAGCGAGGTTTGCTTGACAATACCATTATTATTGCCACCTCAGATCAAGGAATGCCTTTCCCGTATGTAAAAGGACAAATTTATGATGAAGATTTTCATGAAGCTTTTGTAGTACGATGGGGCGACAAAATAATTCCGGGTAGAGTAGTGACCGATTTTATTAACTTTCCTGATGTAGCTCCAACACTAATGGAAGCAGCTGGGCTAAAACCAGACAAGCAAATGACCGGAAAAAGTTTTCTGGATGCGTTAGTATCTGAAAAATCAGGTCGAATCGATGCCAAGAGATCCTATTCACTAATTGGAAAAGAACGTCACGATAATGGCACTAGAGACGGCGATCAAATTGCTGTTAGTTATCCAGTTAGGGCCATTAGAACCGATAAATATCTATACTCCCACAATTATAAACCGAACAGATGGCCTGTTGGAGATCCAGAATTTAACTATAACAATTGCGATGATTCGCCAACAAAAAACTATCTGACGGGTTTAAAAGAAGGAGATAAAGATTATAATTATTTTAAGTTATCTTTTGGCAAACGCCCTGCTGATGAACTCTTTGATTTAGAAAAAGATCCGGATTGCGTCAAAAATATCGCATCCGACCCTCAATATGCTTCCTTAATTACGGAGTTAAAGACTAAAATGGAAAAGGATTTAAAAAAACAAAAAGACCCTAGAGTACTTGGTAAAGGAGACGTTTTTGATTACTATCCACAGATTCGGGAGGAAAAAATAAAAAAACTGTATAAAGACAGGTATTATAATATGTTTGACAAGTTTTTCGAAAAATTCGGAAAAAAAACAGTTCCAATACCTACAGGTTTTGTTGAAAAAGACGGAGAAAATTAATTTAAATATAAAGACAAAAATGAATACAAAAAACATACTTGCTTTTGCAATCCTAATAGCTGCATTTGGGATACAGGCCCAAGAAAAAAAAACCAATAAAAAGCCCAATATTGTTTTCATTTTAGCCGATGATATGGGGTACAATGAATTGGGGAGTTATGGCGGTAAAATAATCGAAACCCCAAACATTGATCAATTAGCAAAAGAGGGAATGAAGTTTTCCAATCATTATTGTGGGTCTAATATTTGCGCTCCTTCGAGAGGGACATTAATGACGGGTAAACATACAGGTCATGCTCATATAAGAGACAATAAACCACTTCCTTATGAAGGAAATGAACCCATTCCAGCAGCTGAAGTCACGGTTGCCGAAATCTTGAAGACTGCAGGATATACAACTGGAGCTTTTGGGAAATGGGGCCTTGGATATCCCGCTTCAGAAGGATCTCCAAACAATCAAGGTTTTGATCAGTTTTATGGTTATAATGGTCAGATTCATGCCCACAATTATTTCACTTCCTATTTGCGTAAAAATGACCTTGTAGAATTAAATTCAAATATAGACGCTCCCTATTCTGCTTATAGCGCAGACATTATTAAAGATAGAGCATTAGAGTTTGTTGCAGCTAATAAAAACAAGCCTTTCTTCCTGTATTTTTGTCCTACTTTACCTCACGAGCCTTATCACCAGCCAGATGATAAAACATTAGAGTATTATGCTAAAAAAACAGGATTTCCCATAGGAGATGCTCATTCCGAAGATTTTAGCGTTCCTAAATATGCTGCATTATCGTCAAGACTAGATCAACAAGTAGGCGAAATTGTGGCCAAATTAAAAGAACTGAATCTATTGGATGATACCTTAATCATTTTCGCAAGCGATAATGGATCGGCACTTACTAAGGAAGAAGATAGTTACCTGCGTACTGGTGGAGATTTAAGAGGAAGAAAATCGGAGGTGTATGAAGGGGGTATTAAAACGCCTTTAATTGCTTTTTGGAAAGGGAAAATTATTCCTGGAAGCAGTAGTAATCATATTTCTGCTTTTTGGGATTTCTTGCCTACTTGTGCTGAGATTGTAAAGGCGAAAACACCAGAGAATATTGACGGCATTTCATATTTACCTACAC
>CAMDGJ010000258.1 GCA_945897545.1 Flavobacterium psychrophilum | reverse complement strand
ATGACAGTAGTGAGTTCGAGCAATTGCCTTTTGACATCATTGGCACTAGGATTGAACAAGTTGAAGATAGTGCCCTCCTCAAAATCGTAGTCCTTCTTGAGAATTAGTTTCAGTCGGACCGCATCCTGAATGGGATTTTCCAGCGAAGGAATGTTGATGTCTTCATAATTTTGAGCACCAATCAACAAGCAGTAGTTTTTGCCTTCTTTAGTTGTGGCAGGAACAATTTTAGAGGCTACGCTATTGGTCTTTTGCACCAATTCAAAAGTGGTTTCTGCTTTATTACCGGCGCCGTCGATGGCAATAACTGTAATTTTGTTGAGTCCTGCTTTCAAAGGGATATTTCCCCAAAAGTCTCCTGAAGGTTGTGCGTAAACCGATAGCCCATTAATGCTAACTGATTTTAGTCCAGATGGATCTATAGCGAATCCTTTAATCAATATATCGTTTCCAGAAGCCACAATTTCTAGACCTCTATTCACAGCAGGTTCTGTGATTTTTATTTCCGGAGCGGTTTTATCGGTTTCTAAGACAACAGCTACCTGAGAGCCGAGTTGAAGCAACGCTTTTTGTGCCGGTTCATATTCCGGATAAAACAGCAGCGATAAATTATAGTTGTCTTTTGCTTTTTCAAATTGCTGTAAGCCGGCGTATGCATCGCCGATTAATTTGTAGACCTTCCAGCGGTCGAGCAAAATAGTTACCTCAGAATTGCCGACTTTCTCTTTATGGGAAAGGGACTTGTTTAGATTTTCCAGTGCACCGGTATAATTTTTTTGGTTCAGGTCGATAATAGCCAGATAATAAAGGATATCATTATTGTTGGAATAGTTGGGGTATAATTTTTTAATAAATTTGTTGTACTTCTCTAGACTTGCCAAAGCCTCTACGTTCTTTCCCGATAATGCATAAATATTGAAATTATAAAGGTCTTTTATATTGGAGTAGGTACCGCTCAATTTCTCTAAGCTCTTTGCAGTATTTTCAAAATCTTCTGCCTGAAAATAAACGTCAGCCAAATAGAGATTTCTGATATTACTGTTTAAGATTGCAGATTTGGGAATTTGGTTGATATACGCAATGGCTTTGGGATAGTCATTTTTGGCCACCGCAAGCTTCCACTTGTAATTTGCCATTATGATGTAGTCGATATCAGGTTTGAATAATTTTGCATTGTTGTCGATATTCAATGCCACGATCATCTCAAGGATTTTAATCATATTCGCTCGATCACCAAATTCCTGATTGACTTTTAGAGCCTCAGATCCAAAAATTAATTTGGCTCTTTGCAGGTCTTTTTGCTTTAAGGGATAGACTTGTTTTTCGTTAACTATTTCAGGGATATAGTCAGGCAGGAAAATAGAATTAGGTGCGAGCATCTCCAATTGGGCAAAAACCAGTTCCATGATTTCATTGGCGGTTTTTACATCAGAAATGCGGTACAAAGATTTTGCATATTCATACACAGCCTTAGTCGGATACATTTTTATCGATGTGCGAATCAGGGCATCAGCTTTGATAACCTCACCAGCCTTCAGTTGGCTGTCAGCTTCGAGGGCAAGAGCTTCAGCTTCATAATAAGGACTTAAGGTTTGTTCGGAAGACTTAGTATCAGTTTGTTTACCTACTAGTTGAGCCGATGCGAAAAACGGTATTGCGAGGAAGAATAAGCATCCGAAAAGTGTAGTTAATCTCATATTTATTTTTTTGAAAATATATAATCACCCCCAATATGACCAGCCAATTCCAGCGTTCCATATCGTGGTTCTGTTTTGGTTTCGGTCATTACGGCTTCCATGATTTGGGTGATAAACATTTTTTGTGCGGTTAGGTACTTTTCTTTGTTTTCTGTTAGTGCCTTGACCAGGTATTTCATAAATACACTTTCGTCGGGTACCTCAGTATCATTACCTGAGGTGATGGCCACACGGCTTATTTTTTCGTTTATGGTTTTTAAAGCGGCAGGCGCATCCTTGCCTATGGAGCGGGTTTTGAAAACACCTCCCGAGAAGCAAGCATCCGTAATCAGTAAAGTGTGGCGGGAAGGAAGTTTGGCAATAAGGTTCAAAACATCCTTGTTTTGAAGCCAAGTAGCGGAGTCGTTTCTTTTAGCATCAACTAAGAGCCAATAGCCTTTTTTCTCTTTTTCGACCCAAATGCCGTGGCCTGCATAAAAAATCAACAGATTGTCTTCGGGTTGAATGACAGTGATGAGTTCCAGCAATTTCCGTTTGACGTCATTCGCACCGGGATTGAACAAGGTAAAAATAGTACCCTCCTCAAAATCGTAGTCCTTCTTGAGAATTAGTTTCAGTCGGACCGCATCCTGAATGGGATTTTCCAGAGACGGAATGTTGATGTCCTCATAATTTTGAGCACCTATCAACAAGCAATAGTTTTTGCCTTCTTTAGTTGTGGCAGGAACAATAGCTGAATTGGCAACGGCTAATTTTTTATCTATTTCAAAAGGGTATTCAGAGGTATTTCCTGCAACGTCTGTGGCTTTGACTATTATTTTAGTAATCCCTTCTTTTAGTACAATATTTCCCCAGAAGTTTCCGTCTGCTTGCGAAAAAACTAGCTGTCCGTTGATGGTTACCGATTTAAGACCCGATGGATCTTGTGCGGTGCCCCTAATCAGGATGTCAGCGCCGGCAGTGACAATTTCAAGACCGCGTTTCACAGAGGGTTCAGTAACGGAAATTACTGGAGGTGTCTTGTCTGTTGCAGTTGTGGTCACCATTAAAGATTTCAATTGTGCCAAAGCGGTTTTTGTGGGTTCATAATCGGGATAAAATAACAGGGACAAATTGTAATAGTCTTTTGCTTTATCAAATTGCTTTAGACCAGCATAGGCATCGCCCATCGCTTTATATACTTTGTGCTTTTCAACAAACTGCCCTTCAAAATCAAGCCCAGCCAAAGTGCCTTCCATTTTTTTATTTAATGCGTTATCAAGATTTACTAAGGCTTTTTCAAATTCTTTTTTATTAAGGTCAATGATGGCTAAATAATAATAGAAATCGTTGGTAATTGCAACATATTCTAACGATGTATATTTTTTATAATCCAATAATGCTTTATCATTATTGCCAAGCAAAGCATTTATCTTAAAACTATATATAGGAGCAATATTAACATACAAAGGTGTCAGATTCTTCATTTGATCCAATGCCTTTTCGTATTCCCCACTTTCAAGGTAAACACCTGCAATACCTAATTTTTTAGAGTCAATAGTATTTATCTTTGTCACCTTGCTTTCCTCGATTATTTTGATGGCTCTGTTGAAATCTTTTTCGATTATAGCTAGACCAACTTTTAAATTATCTTGTTGAAATAATTCGCTGTCCATTATTGTAGCATTATTTGGCTTGAAATGGATATTCAACAGTATTTTTATACTTTGTGCATAGTGGTTAACATCTCCAAATTCTTTGTTTATATTTGAGATTTTAAGAGCGTACATAAAAAGTGCCCTATCCTTTTCTACAGGTCTGACTTTTTTGACTTTAACCCCATTTTCAATCATAGTGGCCATGTAGTCGAGAATTAGAATATTAGTACTCGACAACGAAGCCGCTTTTGCATACAGTTCATCCATAATTACTCGTGCCTTATTGATGTCTGATAAACGGCAAATTTGTCTTACGTAATCAAAAACCCGCATCGTAGGATAAAGAGCTATGGACTGTCGTACCAATTCTTCTGCCTTATTTACCTCGCCATTCTTGAGCTTTTCAAGAGCGCTATCGATCAACAAGGACGCTTCTTTGTAGCTATTTGGAGTTTCGATTGCTTCCTGCCACCCCATCATTTTTTCCATTTCCAGATTTGTTGCCTTTTCCTGTTTGGTCTGGGCAATTGTGGAAAGCGAAAGCAATAAGAAAAAAAAGACAAACAATCTGTAAATTAGGGCCATATAGTATAATTTGTAAAAATAAATTATTGATGCGCCATTTCCACAATAAGCGGTATGATGGTTTTGCC
>CAMDGJ010000257.1 GCA_945897545.1 Flavobacterium psychrophilum | reverse complement strand
TTCCGTGTAATAAATCAACACATCAGCTTTAGGTACATTCATTGTTTCTTCTTCACCAGTCAATAAATTTTTAGCAACAGATGATTTGTAATCTTCCAGCATAATTACTCTTTGACCGTTAATTTCTTTTACTGGATTATCACGCAAAGTAACCATCATTTGATTGATTTCGGCTAAGCCTTCCATTCCTTTTTTAGTGATAGAAATCAAATGTTCTTTATAGAAACCATGCTCTACATATAATTGTTGTAATTCTTTATAGACCGTACTTCCGTTCGCTTTGGCTTGAGCTGCCATTTCACAAATTAATAAAGTAGCAGCAACGGCATCTTTATCACGAACGGCATCGCCAACCATAAATCCAAAACTTTCTTCGCCACCGCCAATGAATTCTAATTCTGGAAAATCCTTGATCATTTTAGCAATCCATTTAAAACCTGTCAAACCTACTTTGCATTCAACGCCATAAGCTGTAGCTAATTCCATAATCATCGGAGTCGAAACGATGGTTGAACCTACAAATTGTTTTCCGTTGATTTTTCCCGCTTTTTTCCATTCTTTCAATAAAAAGGCTGTCATTAAAATCATCGTTTGGTTTCCATTCAGCAAGGTCATTTCACCTTCATTGTTACGTACAGCAACACCCAATCGATCACAATCTGGATCCGTTCCTACTACAATATCCGAGTTGGTTTTATCTGCTAATTCTAATGCCATTGCTAATGCTTCTGGTTCTTCTGGATTTGGAGATTTTACCGTTGGAAAGTCGCCATTTGGTACTCTTTGTTCTTCAACAATATTCACGTTTGTATAACCAGCTTGCGCAAAAGTATCGGGAATCAATGTTATGGATGTTCCGTGTAAGGAAGTGAAAACAATATTCAGTTTTTCTTTGGCTTCAGCCGAAGTTCCAAAACTTGCGTTTTCGATAGTTGATTTGATGAAAGATTGGTCAATTTCGGTATCGATATAATGTATCAAATCTTCATTGGCACCAAACTTAATCTGGTTATAATTTAAATTTTCGATGGTATTGATGATGTCGCCGTCTTGAGGAGGAACGATTTGTCCGCCATCTTCCCAGTATACTTTGTAACCATTGTATTCTGGCGGATTATGGGATGCAGTAAGCACGATTCCGCATTGGCAACCCAAGTATTTAAGTGCAAAAGACAATTCTGGAGTTGGTCGCAAATCCGAAAATAAATATACTTGAATACCATTAGCAGAAAAAACATCAGCAACAACTTTGGCCAACGATTTACTGTTATGACGGCAGTCAAAAGCGATAACTGCTTTCAAAGCTTGGTTGGGAAATGCGATTTTCAAATAATCCGAAAGTCCTTGCGTACTTTTCCCTAAAGTGTATTTGTTGATTCGATTATTTCCAACTCCCATCACACCGCGCATTCCACCTGTTCCGAATTCTAGATTTTTATAAAAACTTTCTTCGAGATTTTTCGGTGAAGAAGTCATCATTTCGATAACTGCTTCTTGTGTTTCGGTGTCAAATGTTGGCGTAAGCCATTCGTTCACTGCGTCTAAAATGTTTTGTTTAATTTCCATATTATTTAAATTTTTAATTTTTTAATTTTTTTTGGAGCCCTGCCTGCCCGCAGGCAGGTATTTCCTGCTATTTGCTTTAATCTTTTTTCAAACTCCTTTTTTTGTAAAAATAAAAAAGAGCTTCCGTTGGTCGCTTTTTCTATTTTACAAAAAATAGTCGTTTCTCAAAAAGGATTGTCGCTGCTATCAGGGCTAGCGCGTAATTGTTCGTTAATTTTTTTTATATCCTATTTTGTTTCTTTCTTCGTTGTTTTTTGAAATATTATCTTTGTCAACTAGATAGTTTAATGCCCTGTAGATATCAGGGAACTGGCTTTCTATTGCTGCGATTTTATCTTTCAATTCGCTATAAGTCAATGAAAATTGTCTAAAGGTTACAAATGCTCTAATAATTGAAATATTCACTTCAATTGCTTTATCACTCTTTAAGACACTCGAAAGCATTGCCACCCCTTGTTCTGTAAATGCGAAAGGAAAAGAACCCCCAAAATAACTTTTAGATGGTATCACATTTTGTGATACCAGTTGATTTATCTCGGCTTCCGAGAGGGAAAACATAAAATCTTCAGGAAATCGCTTAAAATTTCTTTTGACTGTTTGCTTCAAAATACGATTCTCAATTCCATACAAAATTGCTAAATCAAAATCAAGCATTACTTTGTAACCTCGAATCTCAAATATTTTGTTTTGAATAACTTCTATTTCCATAGCTTTATACTATTTGCGGACGAAAATTGCGTCCTCAAGTTTCTCTAATTTATTTCCTTTGAAACTTTGTATCGTTCTTCATTATTCTTGGTTCTCAAAATGATTTCGCCCAGAAATCCCGCCAAGAACAATTGAGTACCTAGCACCATCGTCGTTAATGAAATATAAAACCAAGGATTATTAGTCACTAAGTCGTAAGCTAAACCATAATACAACTTATATAATTTCATAAAACCAATGAAACCAGCGGCCATAAATCCAATCATAAACATCACAGAACCCATCGCGCCGAACAAATGCATAGGTCTTTTTCCAAAACGAGAAAGAAACCAAATGGTAATTAAATCCAGAAAACCATTCACAAAACGATTCATTCCAAATTTGGTTTCACCATATTTTCTGGCTTGATGTTGAACCACTTTTTCGCCAATTTTTCCAAAACCTGCATTTTTTGCTAAAACCGGAATATAACGATGCATTTCGCCCGAAACTTCCACATTTTTCACAACGATATTTTTGTAGGCTTTCAAACCACAATTAAAATCGTTTAATTGTACTCCCGAAGTTTTTCGAGCAGCCCAATTAAATAATTTGGAGGGAATATTTTTGGCAACAACAGAGTCGTAACGTTTCTTTTTCCAGCCTGAAACTAAATCAAAATTTTGGGTAGTAATCATTTCATACAGTCCCGAAATTTCTTCAGGACTGTCTTGTAAATCCGCGTCCATCGTGATAATAACATCTCCTTGAGCTTTGGCAAAACCAGCGTGCAAAGCTTGGGATTTGCCAAAATTTTTCATAAAACGAATGCCTTTCACATTAGGATTTTCAACGGCCAATTGTTCGATTATAGACCAAGAATTATCGGAACTTCCATCGTCAATAAAAATGATTTCATAAGAATAATTGTGCGATTTCATTACAGAAATAATCCAATCATAAAGTTCGTTGAGTGATTCGTCTTCGTTAAGAAGCGGAATTAGTATAGATAAATTCATTTTTATTTTTTATTCTTGAGATGGTTTGCTTTTAAAGATTAATGCTAATATTAATCCAAAGAAAGCAGTTCCAGCAATACTAAAAATAGAACCTTTTAAAAGTTCAACGGTTGAGTAAGGATTGTTTTCTTGCATTTTTGTGACGGCTTCATTAATTGCAGCAGTTGGAGTTCCAAATTTTTGCAGAGTTTCAGCAGTGCTTTTAATGAAAATTTCATTTAGTGTATCTTTTGCAGATGGGTCGATGACATTAAATAACAGAATGTTGAATCCTACAGATATCAATGTTGCAACAACGCCAGAAATAAAATAAGTGGTAAATGCCTCTTTAAAGGAGAATACACCCTTTAGTTCTTTTTTAGTTTTTGACAATAAAACAATCCCGATAGTAATATAAATTATAATAATCGCAATCCCTATCCACCATTTTACAAATAAATTTAAATCAATTGCGTAGATTGCTGCCGTAATTAATGCGCTTACGACACCGGCAAATATTCCATAGGTAATTCCGTTTTTCTTTATAATTTCGTTCATATTTGAAAGTTTTAAATTATTAATTTACAAATATAACAATTCCCAATTTATTGAGGAACAAAAATCGGTTTTTACAATTATATAAAAAAAGCAGACTAATGATTTGAATATTGGAAAAATAGTTTAAATTTGCAATCTCAAAATAATTAAAAAGTTTCCAACAAAGGAGTTGTTGCATTTATACCTTTTTCTAAGTACGAGAAAGCTTCAAAA
>CAMDGJ010000256.1 GCA_945897545.1 Flavobacterium psychrophilum | reverse complement strand
CCGGCATTGGCAATGGTAAATTCTGAAAAAGGAATTACCAATCTTCATACTCCTTCGGATGTGATTGTTGACGCTTCCATTCCAGCGATGATTCGTACTTCAGGCCAAATGTTTAACAAAGACGGAAAACAGCAAGATACCATTGCCATTATTCCAGACCGAAGTTATGCGGGCGTTTACACAACTACAATTGATTTTTGTAAAAAACACGGTGCTTTTGACCCAACAACTATGGGAAGCGTGCCAAACGTAGGCTTGATGGCTCAAAAAGCAGAAGAATATGGCTCTCACGACAAGACTTTCCAGATGCCAGCTAACGGTATAGTTCGCGTTGTTGACACCAATGGAAACATTATAATGGAACAAACTGTTGAAGCAAAAGATATTTTCAGAATGTGCCAGGTAAAAGATGCCCCGATTCAAGATTGGATAAAACTAGCCGTAAACAGAGCGAGATTGTCTGCCACTCCAGCTGTATTTTGGCTGGACGAAAATAGAGCTCACGATCGAAAATTAATTGAAAAAGTAACTACCTATTTAAAAGATTACGATACATCAACTCTTGACATTCGTATACTAAACCCAATTGCTGCGACGGAATTTACATTAGAAAGAATCGTAAAAGGTCTAGACACCATTTCAGTAACCGGAAACGTATTGCGTGATTATTTAACTGATTTATTTCCAATATTAGAAGTGGGAACTTCCGCAAAAATGTTATCAATTGTTCCTTTGATGAATGGCGGTGGATTGTTTGAAACAGGTGCCGGAGGTTCAGCTCCGAAACACGTAGAACAGTTTTCACAAGAAGGTTATTTGCGTTGGGATTCCCTAGGCGAATTCTTGGCTTTAGGTGCTTCATTAGAGCATTTAGGACAAACCTTAAACAATTCAAAAGCAATAATTTTAGCTGAAACACTAGACGTTGCTACTGAAAAATTCTTGGCTAACGATAAATCTCCAGCGCGAAAAATTGGACAAATAGACAATCGTGGGTCTCATTTTTACTTGGCGATGTACTGGGCAGAAGCATTAGGTGCACAAGACAAAGACGCTAAATTAAAAGCGACTTTCGATCCAATCGCTGCTGAGTTTCTTACAAACGAAGCTAAAATCAACTCGGAATTAATTGGTAGTCAAGGAAAACCGCTAAACATTGGTGGTCATTACCAACCCAATCCGGAATTAACTACCAAAGCGATGCGACCAAGCGCAACTTTCAATGCTATTTTAGCGAAAATAGCCTAATTGATTATTAAAAATTAAATACTAAAAAGACAACTGGAAACGGTTGTCTTTTTTTATTAGAAGTGATTAAACCTTTTTGCATTTTAGCGAAAATTTAAGATTTTGTGGCCAATTGAAGTACTTTTTTAAGTTGCATAGATGAGCTACGGAACGAAAAAAAGGCAAAAGTGGGTGCAAAAGACAAATTTTTTAGTGAATGGAAAAAGTTTAAATTATTTCTTAGTAATTCATTAACAAACGTTGATAGTATTTTGCGTTTTATTTTGCGAAATTTGCAATTCAAAATATTTAGAAATGATTTCAAAGAAAATTTTTGCCTTACTGCTGTTTTTTTCAATCACATATTCATCTTTTTCTCAAGACACGAGCGTTAGCGAACTGGCGAAGCAAAAATTTACAATTAGCGGAATCATTTCGGATGCTAATAGTAACGAGACATTAATTGGTGTAAATATTTCAATTCCCGAATTAAAAACGGGTGTGACCACAAATGAATATGGATTTTATTCCCTTACACTACCAAAAGGAATTTACAAAATTCAGATTACGTATTTGTCTTATCAAACCATTGAAGAGACAATAAATTTGAACCAAAATATCAAAAATAATTTTAAACTCAGTGGTGCTGAAACCGTTTTGCAAGAAATCATTATTTATGACAATAGCAACAAAGCCGCCATTCGAAAACCGGAAATGAGCGTGAATAAACTATCCATTTCGACCATCAAAAAAATGCCGGTTGTCCTTGGAGAAGTAGATATCATAAAGTCGCTTTTATTGCTACCCGGAGTTTCTAATGCTGGCGAAGGCGCATCCGGATTCAATGTTCGTGGCGGTGGTGCTGATCAAAATTTAATTTTATTGGATGAAGCGACAATCTTTAATTCCTCACATGTTTTTGGATTTTTCTCCGTCTTCAATCCTGATGCCATCAAAGATCTAAAGTTGTACAAAGGTGGGATTCCGGCTCGCTATGGCGGACGAGCATCATCGGTATTGGATATTTATCAGAAAGATGGGAATAGCAAAAGCTTTCATGTCAACGGTGGAATTGGGTTAATCACAAGTCGGATATTGGCCGAAGGTCCTATCGTAAAAGACAAAGGTTCTTTTCTTGTTGGAGGTCGTGCTTCTTATGTGCATTTATTTTTAAAATTGTCCGAAGAACAAAAAGACAATGCGGCTTACTTTTATGATTTGAATACCAAATTAAGTTATAAACTAAATCCAAACAACAATCTTTATTTGTCCGGCTATTTTGGCAGAGATGTTTTTTCGCTGAACAAAAGGTTTACCAACATCTACGGAAACACCACTTTAAACCTAAGATGGAATCATTTGTTTTCTGATAAATTATTTTCTAATCTGTCGCTGATTTACAGTGATTATTATTATGGTTTGGATCTTGATTTTGTAGGGTTCAAATGGGATTCCGGAATTAAAAACTATAATATTAAATACGATTTCAAAAGTTATATCTCCGACAAATTCAAATTGAATTATGGTGTAAACGGTATTTATTACGAATTCAATCCCGGAACTATAAAACCATCTAATGAGGAATCGGGTATTAATTTCGACCAATTGGATAAAAAGTACGCTTTTGAACCCGCTTTGTACATCAATGCGGAACAGGAAATTTCAGAAAAGATATGGCTTTCGTATGGTTTGCGATACAGTATGTTTTGCCGTTTGGGAGAATCTACCGTAAATCTTTATGCTGACAATAATCCTGTTACATTCAATTCGGATATGCAGATTTATGAACAAGCAAAACCCATAGGAACCAAATTCTACAAAAAAAACAAAGTAATCAAGACCTACGATAATTTCGAACCTCGTTTTTCTGCCGGATATCAACTCAATGAAAACCAATCTATAAAAGCGAGTTACAACAGAATGGTTCAATATTTACAGTTGATTTCCAATACCTCATCACCTACTCCATTGGACGTTTGGACACCGAGCGACACGTATGTCAAACCACAAATCGCCGATCAAGTAGCTTTAGGTTATTTCAGGAATTTCAAGGAAAATATGTATTCTCTCGAGGTAGAAACTTATTATAAAGAGGTACAAAATCGTTTGGATTACATCGATGGTGCCAATTTAATTGCCAATGATGCCATCGAACAAATCCTCCTGAACGGGCAATTGCGATCTTATGGATTGGAAATTATGCTTCGAAAAAATGAAGGGAAATTAAATGGCTGGATTTCCTATACTTTATCTAAATCCGAGCAACAAACTCGGGGAAGAACACCCGAGGAAACAGGAATTAACAACGGTAATTGGTACAATTCCGCGTACGATAAAACTCACAATCTTGCTATAACCGGCTCCTACAATTTAAACAAAAAATGGGCTTTTGGAGCCAATTTTATCCTTCAATCTGGACAGCCGGTGACGTATCCAAATGGTCAATACCAATATCTCGGAATCACCATCCCGAGTTTTGGATTAAGAAATGAAAACAGACTTCCGGCCTACCACCACTTGGATATTTCGGCAACTTTAACACCCCGTAAAAATGACAACAGAAATTGGAAAGGTGAATGGGTTTTCAGCATTTATAATCTTTACAACCGAAAAAATGCCGCTTCCATAAACTTCAGGCGAAACGAAGATACCGGAAATAATGAAGCCGTAAAAACTTCTATTTTTGGAATTGTTCCTGCTGTGAGTTATAATTTTAAATTTTAATCAAGATGAAAAAAACACACCTGTTTTTCGCAATTATATTGGCAGTTTTCTTCCAAAGTTGTGAAGATGTTGTCGCTGTAGATTTGAAT
>CAMDGJ010000255.1 GCA_945897545.1 Flavobacterium psychrophilum | reverse complement strand
TTGGTGTCTTTGGCTTCAATGACTACTTCTACAGCTTCCTCTCCTACTTTTTGGGCAATTTTATTGATACCTAATTTGAATAAAGAAGCCACATAACTTTTCTCGGAATCTGCATTTTTCCTGCGGGTTTTGATGGTGTTTTCTAATGTAGAAATAAAACCATAATTCTGATTGTTAGCTTCTTGCCAGCACGTATCTGAACCTGTATGACAAGTAGGACCTTCTGGTCTAACTTGTATCAAAAGCGTGTCATTGTCACAATCATTTTTAACATCAACCAAGTTTAAAAAGTTGCCACTCTCTTCGCCTTTTGTCCAAAGTCTTTGCTTGGAACGACTAAAAAAAGTTACTTTTTGGGTATCCAATGTTTTTTGATAAGATTCAGCATTCATATACCCGAGCATCAAAACCGATTTAGTTTCGCTATCCTGAATTATCGCTGGAATCAAGCCGTTGGAGCTTTTTGAAAAATCTATTTCCATAATTTTAAAGTTAGAGGTTAGAAGTGAAAGAAGTATTGAAACTTCGGATTTTGTACTTCTAAATTCGTACCTCAATATTATTATTTTTAAGTTCTTGTTTCAATGTTTTAATCTCGATTTCCTTGAAATGAAATACGCTTGCCGCCAAAGCTGCATCAGCTTTTCCGTCGACAAAGGTATCCACAAAATGTTGCATATTTCCTGCTCCACCCGACGCAATTATGGGAATATTTACTAATTCAGAAAGTGTTGCCAATGCTTCGTTTGCAAATCCGTTCTTGGTTCCGTCGTGATTCATTGAGGTAAAAAGAATTTCTCCAGCACCGCGTTGTTCCACTTCTTTTGCCCAATCGAATAATCTAATTGCTGTCGGAACCTTTCCTCCTACTAAATGCACCATCCATTCTCCTTCTATTTGTTTGGCATCAATCGCTACGACCACACATTGGCTTCCAAATTTCTGTGCCAAATCATTAATTAACTGTGGATTTTTTACCGCCGATGAATTGATAGAAACTTTGTCCGCTCCGTTTTGCAATAATACTTCCACATCAGAGACTGATGAAATTCCACCTCCAACCGTAAACGGAATATTAATGGTTGCCGCGACCTTTCGAACCAAGTCAATCAAGGTACTTCTTCTTTCTTCTGTTGCAGAAATATCTAGAAAAACTAGTTCATCAGCGCCTTCATCCGAATAGATTTTTGCCAGCTCGACGGGATCACCAGCATCTCGCAAATCTACGAAATTAACACCTTTCACGGTTCTTCCGTTTTTAATGTCGAGGCAAGGGATTATTCTTTTTGTAAGCATTTTTATTTTCTATTACACAGAGATTCACAAAGGCTTCACAGAGATACACAAAATTCTTTGTGAATCTTTGCGTCTTCTTTGCGTTTCTTTGCGAAACAATCTATTTTATGATAAACTCTTCCAACTGTTTCAACGAAATTCTTCCTTCGTAAATTGCTTTGCCAATTATCGTTCCTTCACAACCCAATTCGGCTAATTTTGGTAATTCGTCAAAAGTAGAAATTCCTCCTGAAGCAATCAATTTGATTCCTTTGGCTTCCGCCAACTTCTCGACTGCGCTCGAAGTGACAGAACATTGATTGATAATTTTTTTATATAAATCAAAACTTGGTCCTTCCAGCATTCCATCTTTTGCAATATCGGTGCAAATTACGTACTGAATTCCTTTGTTTTGATAATCTTGAATAAAAGGAACCAAGTCTTCATTTGAATCTTCCATCCAACCCGAAACCGCTACTTTTTCGTTGTTGGCATCTGCTCCCAAAATAATTTTATCCGAACCATATTCTGCAATCCATTTTTCGAAAATTGCTCTGTTTTTAACGGCGATACTTCCTCCTGTGATTTGGTTTGCACCACTTTCGAATGCGATTTTCAAATCAGCATCGGACTTTAATCCTCCACCAAAATCAATCTTTAATTTGGTTTGTGAGGCGATTTGTTCCAATATTTTATAATTGACAATTTTGCTTGATTTTGCTCCGTCCAAATCTACCAAATGCAAATATTCGATTCCGTGTGCTTCGAATGATTTCGCTACTTCTAGCGGGTTCTCGTTGTAGATGATTTTGGTACTGTAGTCGCCTTTCGACAAGCGAACACATTTTCCTTCGATGATGTCTATTGCAGGTATTATTCTCATTGTCAAGTTAGAAGTTAGACGTTAGAAGTAAGAAGTTTTTCAGAATTTGTTCTCCAACATCACCGCTTTTTTCAGGATGAAATTGCGTTCCATAGAAATTATCATTTTCCAATGCAGAAGAATATTCTAGTTCGTAATCAGTTGTAGCAATCGTTTCGTCGCAAATTGGAGCGTAAAAACTGTGCACTAAATACATATATTCATTTTCGGCAATTCCTTTGAATAAATCCGATTTTAGATTGTAAATGTTGTTCCAGCCCATTTGTGGCACTTTTACTTTCGAAGAAAATTTAACAACATCCACGTTAAAAATTCCCAATCCTTTTGTATTTCCTTCTTCTGAATAATTGCACATCAATTGCATTCCTAAACAAATGCCCAAAACAGGTTGTTTCAATGTTGGAATCAAAGTATCCAAACCACTTTCTTTGAGCATTTTCATAGCATAACTTGCCTCGCCTACTCCCGGAAAAATCACTTTGTCCGCTGCTTTTATTTCGTCAGGATTGTTGCTCAAAACTGCTTTGTAGCCCAATCTTTCGATGGCAAACATAATGCTTTGAATATTTCCTGCTCCGTAATTTATGATAACAAGCCCCCGATCCCCTGGAGGGGGAGTTGAAATAACTTGTGTTTTATCATTTTCCATATTTTAATATCAAACTTAGTAATTCCCCCTTCGGGGGTTAGGGGGCCTATAACATACCTTTCGTGCTTGGTAAAATCATTTTCTCCGTATCGCGTTTTACTGCCACTTTTATCGCTTTGGCGAAAGCCTTGAAAATGGCTTCTATTTTGTGGTGCTCATTCGTTCCTTCGGCTTTGATGTTGATGTTGGCTTTTGCACCATCTGAAAAGGATTTGAAAAAATGATAGAACATTTCTGTTGGCATTTTGCCTACCATTTCGCGTTTGAACTCGGTTTCCCAAACTAACCAGTTTCTGCCACCAAAATCAATGGCTACCTGCGACAAACAGTCGTCCATTGGCAAACAAAAACCATAACGTTCAATTCCTAATTTGTTTCCTAATGCTTTCGCAAAAACTTCTCCCAAGGCAATTGCAGTATCTTCAATTGTATGGTGTTCATCGACTTCTAAATCTCCTTTTACCAAAATTTCTAAGTCCATTTGTCCGTGGCGCGCGATTTGATCGAGCATATGGTCGAAAAAAGCAATTCCCGTTTCGATTTTACTTTTTCCAGTTCCATCCAAATTAAGATTGATGTAAATATCGGTTTCATTCGTTTTTCTAGTAATGGAAGCGGAACGTTCCTCTAATTTCAAAAACTCGTAAATCGTTTTCCATTCTGTTGTTTGCAAGACAATAACAGCATCCAATTCGTATCTTTTCGAAGATATTTCATCACTACCCAACTCCTTCTCCGTGCTGATAAAAATCGCTTTTGAACCCAAGTTTTTAGCCAATTCCACATCGGTAATTCGGTCGCCAATGACGAATGAATTTTCTAAATCATATTCTGGATTGTTGATGTATTTTGTCAACAAACCTAGTGCTGGTTTGCGGGTTGGTGCATTTTCGTGTGGAAATGTTTTGTCAATCAGCACTTCGCTGAAAACAACGCCTTCATTTTCAAAAGCTTTCATCACCAAATTATGTACAGGCCAGAAGTTGGCTTCTGGATGTGAATCCGTTCCCAAACCATCTTGATTAGTAATCATCACCAATTCGAAATCCAATTCGGCAGCAATTTTTCCTAGATATTGAAAGGCTTTTGGATAGAATTCCAATTTTTCGTAACTGTCCAATTGATAGTCGTTTGGTTCTAACACCATTGTTCCGTCGCGGTCTATAAAAAGTATTTTTTTCATTTTTATATTTTTATTAGCCACAGATTAAAATGATTCAATAGATTTTAAAATCCGT
>CAMDGJ010000254.1 GCA_945897545.1 Flavobacterium psychrophilum | reverse complement strand
AAGAAAGGGTGAATTAGTAATTAAAAGTGCAAGTGCTAATTTCAATAATGAAATTTATAATTCGAATACTTTAACTTTAAATGTAAGAGAATATTAAAACTAAAGTAATAGTTAATTACATAGAAAATTTAAATTATTATTTTGTTTTGAAAAGTTTTAAATAAATGTAAAAATGAGTGATAAATATATAGAAGTAACATTAATAACTTCCGATAAGAATAATAATGTTTTAGATAAAGTATTGGAATCTACCAATACCTATTTAATTCGTAATAAGGGCGCAGTCAGTGATTTTAACTTAATTAAAGATATTGTTGATAGAAACAGTGATGCAGTTGATCAAGAAATCAACACATTAATGTCAATTCCTTTGTATTTGGGTTTAATGGGTACAATGTTGGGGATTGTTATTGGCCTTTTTTTTATACCAAGTATTAGTGATGAAAATTTTGAAAATGCTATAGATTTATTAATTGGTAGTGTGAAAATTGGTATGATTGCTAGCTTTATGGGCTTACTCTTTACAGTACTATTAACTGGATATTTCTATAAAGGAGCAAAAGCAATTGCTGAAAGCACAAAAAATGATTTTTTTACTTGGATTCAAACCCAGTTATTACCTATTTTATCTCAAAACACTACTTCAAGTATCTATTCTCTTCAAGCTAATTTACTAAAATTCAACGATACTTTTTCTACTAATATTGTAAGTTTCAATGGTGTTTTAGGAAAAATTTTAGAATCTTTTGATAGTCAAGTTAATTTGATGAATGAATTAAAAGATGTAGATGTAGCACAATTAGCAAAAATAAATATTACAGTTCTAAAGGAATTGCGCACTAGTACAAAAGAATTCGAAAAATTCAATACCTACCTATATCAGGTAAATACGTTTGTCGATAATGCACAAAAATTAAATTTTCAAATCTCAAATCAATTAGACAGAACACGTTCTATAGAACTTGTTGCTGAATCAATAGGTACTAATATTAATACTAATAGAGAAATTATTGGAATCTTACAATCCGAATTACAGGAAGTATCAAATAGAAAACAATTTGTTTCAGATGCGGTAATTGATGTAGATAATTCAATTACAAAAAGTTTAGAAGAATTGCGAAAGCATATTGATGCTCAAATAGAAGCAATAAGAAATGTTACAATAAAAGAAGAAAGTTTTTTAGAAAATTTATTAGGTAAGGATAGAGGAAATCTTGATGAACTTAAAAAATTAGGAAAATTAGAAAAAACAATGTCAAGTATAGAAAAAGCGACCGCTACACAAAACGCTAAGCTAGATAAATTAAGTGATGGTCTAATAAATTTAGCGGAAATACTAAAAAATCAAAAACAACTTGATTTCAAATTACCTAAGCCTCTAAAATATTTATCATTTGCATTTTTTGGATCAGGAGCTGCAATTGGTATAGGCTATTGTATATGGTCAGTTTATAAATTATTTTTTTAAGTATTTATGTCAAAACAAGCCAAAATATTTTGGACAAGTTATGCTGATTTAATGACCAGTTTATTTTTTATTATGCTAGTTCTTTTAGTTTTAACTATCGCAATGATGAAAAGACAGGCAAAAGCAACTGAAGAACAATTAAAAAAAATTGTAGAAATCCAAAACTCAGTAAAAGAATTAGATACTATATATTTTTCATACCAAGATGAGTACAAAAGATTTAGTTTAAAAAAACAAGTCCAATTTATAGAAGGGAAAAGTGAAATTCCATATCAGTACGAAAGTTATTTATTATCTGTTGGTAGAAATATCGAGAATTTAATTAGAAATGTGCAACTTAAATATAAAGGTAACGACATAAAATATATGATAGTTATAGAAGGAATGGCTTCTAAAGACAATTATAAATTTAATGATCAATTAAGTTATCTTAGGGCATTATCACTTTATGAATTTTGGAAAAAAAATAACATTCATTTTGACCCCTTATTTTGTGAACTTCAAATAGCTGGTAGTGGCACTAAAGGAGTTGGTCGATATACAGGGAGTGACGAAAAAAAAAATCAACAATTTTTAATACAAATTATTCCTAAAATAGGTAAAATAGAAAATTAAGATGAAACGAATTTTAATCATAATATCAGTTTTTTTTGTTGCTTTTCAATTTATTGGTTGTGAAGGGTGTTCTAGATCAGGAAGAAATAGTATGAGGAATTCACGAGAAGAGAACGAAGTAACCGCAAAACCCAATAGAACCGGTAAAACTTTAGTTAAAATGGTGGCAGAAAATGGAGTATATAAAATTCCTATTGAAATTAATGGTAGTAAAATGAACTTTATTTTTGATACTGGAGCAAGTATAATTTCAATTTCCGCAACTGAAGCAATGTTTTTATACAAACAAGGTACTCTGAAAGAAGAAGATTTTATTGGCAATGTCAATTTTCAGGATGCAACTGGTGCAATTTCAGAAGGTACAATAATAAAACTTCATACAGTAAAAATTGGAAATAAAGTATTAAATGATGTAAAAGCTTCAATAGTACATAATAATAGTGCTCCTTTACTTTTTGGTCAATCTGCATTAGCTAAATTTGGTAAAGTATCTATAGATTATGATAGAAATGAAATTACTTTTGAATAAAAATAATAGATTAGTATTTACTATACTTTTTTTATTTTCAGCCACATTTTCAAATACTATTGCCCAAGTTAAATTGTTATCTTGGAATATAGAAAACTTTGGTAAATCTAAATCTGACAGCGAAATTAATTTTATAGCAAACACTTTAAAAAGTTATGATATTATAGCAATACAAGAAGTCGTAGCAGGTTATGGTGGTGCCCAAGCAGTTGCTAGACTTGCAGATGAGCTTAATCGTAAAGGAAGTAAATGGGATTATGTAATAAGTAATCCAACTAGTAGTAGTGCATATAAAACTGAACGTTATGCCTTTATCTGGAAAACTTCAATTGTTAAAAAAATTGGAAAACCTTGGTTAGAAAAAAAATACCATCTAGAAATAGATAGAGAACCTTTTTATTGCACTTTTGAATATAGTAAAAAGCAATTTACAGTAGCTAATTTTCACGCAATTACAAAGAGTAAACAACCTGAAACTGAAATTAAATATTTTAAATTCTTACCTGCTGAATACCCTAACTTAAACATATTATTTGTCGGTGATTTTAATTGTCCGCAATCACATACTGTTTTTAATCCTTTAAGAAAAATTGGGTATAAACCAATATTAATTAATCAAAAAACATCATTAAAGAAAAAAAGCAAGAATGGTCAAAATCTTGCTTCTGAATTCGATAACATTTTCTACAATCAAAAAGTTAAAAATATTAATAGCGGTGTTATCCATTTTTATAAAAATTTCACAACACTAAAAGAAGCTAGAGTGATTTCAGACCATATACCTATTTGGTTTGAGTTCTCTTTAAATTAATATATAACATGATCCTTTAAAAAGAAATTACTAAAACTTAATCTTACTTCAATTATGAAAGTCAACAAATTTAAAGTAGAAAAGGAATGAATATTATTTATTTAATAGTGTTTTTAATCATAGCAAAATTATTTCATTCTGTCTATAAAAATGATAGAGCAAATAAAAAGCAAATACACAATAAGAGCAATGAATTGATGAATAAAACTGATTTTAAATCATCTATAGAAATACCAAAAGAAGTAGGAAAAAATAAATGGCTGCATCCAACAGATGAATTTGGAAAAATGGAAGAAGGAATAGTTAGATAAAACTTTGAGTTCAGGATTCTGAAGTATTACATTCTAGACCTATAAAAAAAACAGATTTCCCCATTCAGTTTTTGATAAATTTATGGATTAGTTATTTGATATAGATGAATTTATTTTAAAATCTATAATTAGTTCAAATTAAACAGTAAATAGAAATAGGAACGCTATCGCTGACCTTTTTGCGCCCACCCAAGCCAACGCTCTGCCAACGCTCCTGTGTTTTTGGCTTTTGCCAACGCTCTAACAGCACATTGCTTTTTTATTAGATTTTAATATTGATTTTTTGGTTTAATAGAAAAAGCAATAAGCTGTTTCCCA
>CAMDGJ010000253.1 GCA_945897545.1 Flavobacterium psychrophilum | reverse complement strand
TCTGTTTTATCAAAATTATAGGCTTTCGCATCCTGATCTAAAAACAATTGTAATGTTTCGCCTAAAAGTTTATGTTTTGGATTTTTAGAATCCAAAAGTTTTTTTAAATCTTTATTTTTATCCCAAACAATTATATTTACTTTATCTTCAAATTTATCAATGTTGAAAAATATTTCTGCAACATCTAAACTGTCCGAAACCATTTTATGGTATATCGTTCTACCTATTAAATTTCCTTCATTACCTATGTACTCAAATGCTGTTTTTACTAAATCAATCCTTGCAAAGGGTGAGGGAATTGAAGTTATTTCTTTTGAAGCTTTAGCTCCATCAGGGTCTTTAATACCATCAATTGCTGTTTTACCATATGGCTGTGAATCCATCCAATGTTCTATGGAATTGTTGTCGTTATGAAACCTAAATACTTTAGCCATATTATTAAAATTTATATTTTTCTTTAACTAAATCTTCTGTTGTTTGATAAAACAAACTCATAAATTTTTCCTCTTTAGAATTAGAGTTAATTTTTTTATGATTATCAGACATTAAGTAATCATATCTGCCATAGTTTTTCCCTCCTTTTTCAAAGAATTTTCTGTAGGGTTTAATTCCTCTTACCATATCAAATAAGTTTGAATGATTTGCTAAAAGATCATAAGGTTTAAAACTAATTTTATTACTTTCTAATTCCTTAAGCCATTCAGTAAAATAGCTGTTAAATGTTTTTAAGTGACTATTATAAAAAGGGGTCGTTAAAAAAGTATTGAGTCCTATTTCTTTAGCCCAGTTTTGGTCTGTTGCATTTTTTAATTGATCTTTTAAGTATAAATTGAATAATTGATATTGGGTTAAATTCTTTTTAATGATTGATTGTGTGTTTTCTCCCAAATCAGGTAATGTAATTTCATCAACATTATTTTTAATTCCAAATTCTTTGTAATTAGGATTTTGAGCAATACCATTAGCGTTTTGCAGTAAGAAAGAGTCTGTTCTTGCAAAGTCAACTATTGCTAGCGCACCTGCCAATTCTAGGAAGTGGGCATCATTTTTTTGAGTTGAAGCTCCTTCATTATTTTCATAATCATTATTTGGTTGGTCTCCAATATAATATAAAGCATTAATAGAGTTATTCCCGCTAACATTTTTTTCATAATAAGTCAGGGCAGCTTTGGCTTTTGAGATAAAAGTTGCTTTATCAATTTTGCTGTTTTCGTCTGGAGCAACGCCAAAGTAAGGCAACATTGTAATTGCTCCTATCGGTGCATTTTGTATCAATGCTGCATTTGGCAAATCGGAACCTTGTCTAATATTTTTTAATAATAAAGGAAATCCAGCTGCACCCGTTCCACCAAAAATAGAACTTACAATGAAAATACGATCTTCTTGTCCAAAAGATGAAGCAAATTCTTTAAAATCTTGCGATTTTTTAAATTGATTTAAAACAACACTGCCAATATTGGGATTCCCCTTGAAACCTTTTTCCATATCAGAATCCAGGTTATCTTCAGAAAACAAAAGACTTAATAATGCTCTATTGCTTTCATCAAGAGAAGCATATTCGATGTAATCTTTAAATTTATCATTTTTGACATCACTTAACTCTAATTTAAAATTTTGAGTTATCGCGGTGATTGGAGTTTGAAAGAATTTATTTTCTTTAGGCCCTGAAAAACTAAGTTTATTTCGGATGTATTGATAGTTTTTTAATATATCTACTGTTCTTGTTACGTCACCATTTGCTTGGTCAGGATCTATAATAATAGGAACAATTTCAAAATCATTTACCTCTACACCAGACGCTAATAGCATTGTTAAGGATTTTATAACACGTGAACCAGTCCCGCCGATTCCGAATACATATAATTTAGCCATAATTTAGAAAGGTGTTTTAGATGCACGAGTGCTTTTAATTTTTAATACAATTGAGAAGCCAAAACAGAAAATGAATGTCCAAATTACATTTACCATCGAAAAAGTAAAAAATTGAGTAAATCCAAACGGATGACCATTAGGTGAATTAACATAAAGGTTCTCTATTGCCATTAAACTATTATAGTACCCAACAAAAAAATTGATAATACCAATTATTAATATCCAAATTAACCAATAAATTTTTTTATAAAAACTGCCATAATTTGATAATGCAAAATAGTATAGAGCCATTAAAAAAAATGAAGAAAAAATCATAATAAGTCCAATTGATACATATACACCACTACTATACATATCTTCTGAAAAATCTTTGATGTAAAATAAATCTAAGGGATGGAATCCTTCATAAATTGCCGCAAAAAAATCCTCCATAATGTTAATTGTTTTTAATTGTTATATTGATTTCAAAATAATCTTTGGAATTAGGATTAATAATTTGGTTGGCTTCACTAATTCCTTCTATTAAATATTTAAAACCAAATGTTTTATTTTTATTACTATTTATGTTTGTGTCGACTTCTGTAGTTGTAAGATTAACCCAATCAGGTATTTTGTTTTTTAAAACGCATTTTAAATCTGTGAAATTTTTAGTTGTAGCTTCGAATGTTATAATGTGGGTTGGAGATTTTTTGTTATTTTGCAATATTGGTAATGCATTCGGCTTCAATAATTTTGAATTGTACTCTTGAATAGACTTAATTTTATAATTCCCTCCTTTTATTTGATAATTATTTATTGATTTAGCATACGCATTTTCAACAGGAACATTCCTTAAATCTATAGCAACAGAAAAAGTAAAATTTCCTTTCCCACTATTATTCAATTGAATATCCTTCATCCCTTTTATTGATTCTTTAGTTGAAGCATCCCGTAATGTTTTATATCTTCCATTATCAGAAAGAGCATTTACAATTGTATAATAGATTTTATTTGAATAATTGTTACTTGTTAATACCAATTTATTTTGATACCCTTCCATTTGTGTTTTTGGAAAATCTACTTTTGAACTGATGTCATTTAATGCCAAATCACTCCCCATTAATATCATATAATATGGACGCATTTCATTATTGAGTTTATGCTTATCGTTATTCATATCATAATAAATACCATTGAATTTGGAATTTAATTCTACAATCGCAGTAGATATATTAAATCCTCCTTTTGATTTGGTTAAAAAAGCATCTTTTGTTCCTGTTTTGCAAACATTTAATGAGTTTGCCAGACCATCAACAGAGTAAATACAATCTGAAACCAAAATTGAAATAGTATTTCTATTTGTTTTATCTAAAATTTGTTTAAAAACGTTATTCATCTCGCTTTTAAATGTTTCTCCAACTTTAAAAGTTGATGGTGTAAGATTAGTAATAAAACTAATTTTATCGTTTGTGTTAATGTGATGAATTTTTGAATTAATGAATGATAAATGAACATTTTTATCACTGTAGTGAAATTTCAATAACGTCAATAATTCACGAACATCTGTTTTAAATTCAGTATCTCCATTGATATAGCCAAACATACTGCCAGAATTTTCAATGTAAACATTGACTACTGGATTAGTTAACATAACAGGTACATTTTCTATAGGTGAATCTGGAGTTTCATCTCTATCTCGTTTGCAACTAACCAAAAGAGTTATTGATAGGATTATTAATATTTTAAAAAGTATTTTCATTTCAGTAATCTATGTTTTTATATGATTAATCTAATAATTTCAAAGAAGAATCGCTTTGAAATATTAGCTGCTATAATTTTAATAGTTTATTTAGCCCAATATTAACATTTATTTTGCAAAATTCATAGTTTAATGAAAGAAAAGTAAAGTAAAAAAGTGCATAGTGGAGCTGGATGCAAACGTAAAATAAAAAAATATAATTGTTTTACGGTTTTCCTCATTTTGGAAAAATTTTCATTTTAGAAAATTAAATAAATTGAAATTAGCGAAATGAAGCAAACTAAAGTTATGATTTAAGTAAACTTGATTTTGTAAAGCTGAATGATGTAATGACTATATTCTTTTTATAATTTAAACTATTGAATTGTAGTTAATTATTATTTAGCAATTCTTATATTTTAAGACAAAGCGTGTTCTAGTTTTTCTTTCCATTTTTCCCAATTGAGAGATAAT
>CAMDGJ010000252.1 GCA_945897545.1 Flavobacterium psychrophilum | reverse complement strand
CTCCAAACATCCATTTTGGGTCAAACCAGCCAGAGCCTTCGTTAGAGAATGGTTGCCATTCGCTTAACTGTAATGCACGCTTGTTTAATCCTTTGTCAAAATGTTTTAGTTCTTCGTTAAAAATTTCTATTTGCAGGTTGGAAAACTGTTGTTTGATGCGTTTTTTCTCTTCGCCCGAAGTTTGTAAATAGCTTTCCCGAAGTTGTTCTAAATCGGTCAGTTTATGGTCTTCTACCGAGAAAAGTTGTATTTGTTGTCGTGTTTCCTCTAATCCTATAAGCGTATTGGCAGTTACAAACTTAAACTCCAAGTTGGGCAAGGGCAATATGCCACGATTGCCATCAGGATGGTTGTCGTCTATGTTTTCGTCAATGACTAACGAGAGGAAACTTCGTAATTTAGAAATCTCGGCTGCTATTGGTTGGATGTCTACACCATAAATAGAGTTTTGTATCACGCCCAATTTACGAATGTAATCATTATTTGAATTGTCCAGTTTTTCTTTTAGAAATTGTCTTGACATTGCATTTTTTTGATACGAAAGTTGTTTGGCTTTCCACCAACTGGCATCGGTATCTAGTTTTTGTAAGGCAAGAATAATTTTGTGTAAACATCCCATTGGAAAAGCACCAGAACCACAAGCAGGATCTAAAATTTTTACTTCGCTCAAAGCGTTTAACATCGCTATTCTTTGAGGTTCAGAAAAGGTTTCGGGTTCTAAACTGGCTTCTTTAAAAAGTAATTGTAATTGATTTTCGTTATCAATTTTGGTTTTCGATTTTAGATAATTGATTAACGATTGCTCTACCATATAATCTACAATCTCTCTAGGTGTGTAGAACGAACCTGTAGATTTACGAGCACTTTTTTCGGTATCGGGGTCAATTTCTGCCAATAAATTTTCAAATATAGTACCCAACATTTCTGGGTCAATACTTACTTCGCTATCGTTTATAGAGTTTTCATCAATGGTAAAATTGTATTGTTCGAGTGTGGCAAAAAAAGAAGTAATCCATTCGTTTGGTACTTTCAGTGTATTGAGGTATTTAGAAATTCCCAAAGTTCCTCTCACATAATAATCGTCTGCTTGTGGCTCAAACAATCCACCATTAAGAAAAGGAATGTCTTGATGTCCCGGAGGAAGTTCTGTAATTCTATCGGAATGTTTTTCGTTTAGGATTTCAAAAAACAACTTTTCGAGATAGGTATGATAATAATCCGGGGTTTCGGTAACTTTCGCAGAACTCAACCAATCGGCTGGAATTAATGGTTTGTTGTTGCTAGAAACTTTGTTTTTGAGGAACCAACAAAAAATTGTTCTACCAATAAACCGAACGCCAAACTCTTGAAGTGTTTTTCGGTTATCGGTTTTGTTGGTTGGCATTATAAGGGTTGTGGCACGTTCAACTACCTTTTTGTTTTCTAAAACACTTCCGCCAATCAAGCTGTAAAACGATTTGGCAATGTCTTGATAAAATAATTTATTAAGTGGTTCAACACTAAATGCTTTTATAATTTCGTCAAGCGAATTAAAAGAACAGCCACCAACTTGTTTGATAAACGTATTGTTAGTTAAAACTGAAGAAACAAAATAGGAATATCTTTTGAAATCGGTAAAATCTCTTTTTGTGCCCAAATAATTGGCTCTTACAAAACTAAAACGAAAATCGCCTTTATCATCATAAAAAATAAATAATGCGGCATCTTTACGGTCTTCTTTCAGAATTCTTTTTGCAATTTCATACTGGTTTTTCTTTCCTGTTCTTTCGGTAAGATGCTCGGTGGTATTGGATGCAAAAACAAGTATATCCTCGTTGTTGAGAATGGCTTCGCCAATTTTGATGATACTTTGATAGTTTTCAAACTCTTTATCGTTCAACAAATGCTCTATATCTTCTTTAGATGGTTTAAAAGAAGGCATTTTATCACGAAGAAAATTTTGTAGATTTTGTATAGAAAAACTATCAATTAGATTATTTAATAAACTCATACGAGATATTTGGATGTTTGAAATTGCGATTTGAATTATAAGCATCAAATATATAGAAATGTTAAGAAAGAACCTATTTGAAATTTTAGAATACTAACAAGTTATTCTATATAGAAATGAGATTAAGCAAATGAAATCTTTAGCTGTGCAGTTTCCAAGTTTATAATAGTTGGAATATGCACACATTTTAAATATTTGGTCTTTCGTTCTATGATTTTTTTGATGTTGGAATGTAAATTATCAGCACCTAATTTTTTGTAATATAGTTTCTTTTGATTGTTGAATTTGTTTCGGTTTCCGTTCTTTATAATATCTTCCCAAAAATGGGTGTTAAAAAATTTAATATCAATGTCTTTTGATAAATCGAATAGCAAAACATTATCCCATTCTTTGAGTATAGAAGTTATTAGCACCTCATAATTATCAAAATAAATTAAGTCTTTCAGTGTAAACAATCCTAGACTATGAATGAATTTTGCTTGTCCCGATTTTACTTCAAATCTAAAAGTATTGGAATTACAATAGTCTGGAAATTGCACACCTTTATCATATACTTTTACTTGTTTGTATGCTTCTAATCCTGCTTGTTTGCAATTAAAATATTTTGGATGTCTTGCAAATTGTCGCTTTTCGTGATAGATTATATTAAGAATTAAATCGGGAACATTCGTAATTGGATTGATGTTTACAGCGTATTCTAAATTGACTAAAAAACATTTTTCTAAATCAAGTTTAAAAAGTTTTTTGATGTAAAAAATAGTTTCGATACAATCTTCAATATAAAAATCATCGGCATTGTGTAAATCATCATTAAAAAAGTAATGAATGCTTCCGCTAATCTCTAATCGGTTTTGATACTTTGTAAAAAACAAATTTTCAAATTTTCTAGTAATAGTTTCATAAACCAAATCATTGTATCGTTTTTCAGATTTGCTATGAAATTCCAATAAAGGGTTATCCCATACTTGTTGTATAAGTTCATCGTCAAGGATTTTACATTTTAGATAATCTATCGGCATTTAAAAAAAATTATAGTTGCTTTTTAAATGGTCGATAGTTGTTGTCTAGCATTATATTAATATCCTCTATTTTATAGACAATTTTATTGTTCATTTGGCTGTAAGCAATCAATCCTTTCTCTCTCCAATTGGCAGCAGTACCGGGACTAATTTTAAATAGTCTTTGAAACTCATCATTGTCAATAATTACTTTGTCGAATACTTTTTCTTGCTTTTTTGTAACCAATTTGGTTAGCTCTTCCAAACGGTTTTCAATGTTGTTTAAACTGTCTTGAAATGGGTGGCTCATCGTTATGCTTTTTTAGGATTGATACTAATTAAAGCTTGTTCTATTTCTGAACGCTTATACCTGATGAGGTTTCCAAGTCGGTAAGGATTTAGGATTTTCTTTTTGTTCCAATCAGAAAGTGTAACCAAAGATACTTTTAGTATCGTGGCCGTTTCTTGTCGAGTGAGGTACTCTGGCGGTGTAATGGGTTGGAAATTTTGAGCTAAAGATTTAATCTCTGCCCTAACATCAATCAAGATGCTTTCTTTGAATTCTTCTGGAGAAACTCCAAATACCTGTGTCATTTTACTTTGTTCCATCTTGATATAAAATTTATCGTTATTGATGGAGCAAAGCTATTGCGAGGTTTGCTGTTTCTTATTGTTGGAGTAACTCCAAAAGGTACTCCAGAGGTTACTCCAAGTTATCTAAAAGCTTCTGAATTTTATCTAAATCCCTTTGATAACCTGAACCTAATTCTGATTGTCTTTTTTCAAGGCTTTCAATTGATGTCTTTATATTTTTCCAATTTTTACCTAATAATTGACTTACTAATTTTGCTTTTTTGACATTTGAAACATTTTCTAAAGTTTTTCTGTAAAAACTCCTAATTTATCTAAAAGTATGACTGCTTGATTAACCGATAATTGATTTGTGGTTTCGGTTTCATTTGAGTTTTCAATATTACTCATAGCATTATTTGAATTGGTTCTTTTGCTTTCTAAAAAATCAATCATTTTGTTAGCTTCAACCATAGCAGCATAACAATAGAAATCTATTTGAATATCTAGTATAAAATCTAAATCGTGAGGTGTTTCTGAATAACCATTGTA
>CAMDGJ010000251.1 GCA_945897545.1 Flavobacterium psychrophilum | reverse complement strand
AATACTTTTAGTAATTCCATTTCGTTGTATCCTAATTTTAGTGCTTACGGGAATGGATCAAATGCATATTGGGTAAATGGAGCTATAGGAAGTAAGATATTTGAAGGAAGTTCCTATGTAGAGAGTGCCGCTTTAGCTGGCAGTTCGCTTACTTTTACTGCAAAAGTAGCTTCCTATACTTTGGTTTCAGGATATACGGCTGAAGCATTTATCAAAGCGATAGACCCTGCAAACAATTATAATACTGTTATCGACATCAGAACCCCTTTAGTAGCCGGACAAACCTTTTCTATTTCAACGGCAGGGGTTATTCCTGCAGGATTACTTGTGCAATATGGTTTTGCAATAAAAGGATTAAATGCTAATCCAGTCCAAGAAGCCGCTTTAGGGAAAGTTGTTGTTGGTCCAGCTGGCGCAGGCGTTCCAACAATACAAATGAATTTGCCGGTAAGTTTTGATGACGCAACAATAGATTATAATTTGTTAGGATTTGCTGGTGCCGATAATTCAACTGTAGTGACAGACCCAACGTTGTCAACAAATAAAGTAGTTAAAGTTATCAAATCTGCGACAGCAGCTTCTTTTGCAGGGACTTCGATTACAGGACTTTCAGAATTAGGGTTTAGTAGTAAAATCCCTTTTACGCCAAGTGAAACAAAAATGAGTGTTCGTGTTTGGTCTCCAAATGCAGGTATTAAAGTGCGTTTAAAAATCGAAGACCACACTAATAGCGCCATAAATTGTGAAACTGAATCTACAGTGACTACCGTATCTGGCTGGCAAACTTTAGAATTTGATTTTGCCAATAAAGTTTCAGGAACGCCCGATTTAGACATTTCCAAGAATTATGATAAAGCAGCCATTTTCTTTAATTTTGGAGTTGCAGGATCAGTTGCGGGACTAAAGACCTATTATTTTGATGATGTCAAATTCGTGTCCGCTTTATCTACCACGAAATTCGATACTTCCAGCATAAAAATTTATCCAAACCCTTTTAAAAATAATTTGACTATTGAAGCGAATAGTGCCATTCAAAGAGTTGGTGTTTACAACATTTTGGGACAAGAAGTCATCACGGCAAGCCCAAAAAACAATGCTACAACTTTGCAAACAAGTGCGCTTCAAAAAGGAGCTTACATGGTTAGAACCGAGATTGACGGAAACGTTTCAACCAGCAAAATAATTAAGGAATAATTATTAGATTTTATAGTTGTAAGGAGTGCATCTGAGGAATTGGATGCGCTTTTTTATTATTATTGGGTTTTGTATTTCATCGAGTCAAATACAAGCAATGATTGTAATAATCAATAATTCCCTTGCCCTTCATTAAAATATCGGCACCAATAATTCCATGAACCGGTTTTGCCTTGTGTTCTATCAAAGCTTCATTTACGTGTGTTAAATCAAAAATCACGAGATCAAATCCGGATTGTTTCCAATTCCCCAATTGCAGTTTGTTGCCGACGGCAATTTGTGTAAACATTCCATTTGCTCCAGCACCAGACGCTTTTGTTTTTGATTTCTTGGCTTCTAATAGAAACAATTCAACGCTTTCAAAACCCACACAACTAGAACTTGCACCGGTGTCGAGAATAAAATTTCCTTTGACTCCGTTAATACTTGCTTTGATAAGCAAATGTTGGGTTTTAGTTACTTTGAATTTTATTTTCTTGTAGCTTTCTTTCTTGAGAATATCGGGTAGGGTTTTCATAAATTGGTATTAAAAGTCAAAAGTAATCTAAAAACGAACAAAATTTTATTTCAAAGTTTCAAAAAACTAACTTTGCACCATAAAATTGAATGAATGACAATTACAGACACCCACACCCATTTATATTCTAATGAATTTGACGAAGATCGCAATGAAATGATTCAACGCTCGATTGACGCTGGAGTTTCGCGATTCTTTATCCCCGCCATAGATTCCGCTTATACACAATCTATGTACGATTTGGAAAAAGCCTATCCTGAGAACATTTTTTTGATGATGGGGTTGCATCCCACACACGTAAAAGACAATTATCTCGAAGAATTACAGCACGTTGAAGAGGAATTATCCAAAAGAAAGTTCTTTGCCGTGGGTGAAATAGGAATCGATTTGTATTGGGATAAAACCCATTTGCCACAACAGCAAGATGCTTTCAGGAAACAAATCCAATTGGCAAAAAAACACAAATTACCTATTGTAATTCATTGCCGAGAAGCTTTCGACGAAATTTTTGAAATTTTGGAAGAAGAGAAATCGACAGATTTGTTTGGAATTTTTCATTGTTTTTCTGGAACTTATGACCAAGCATTACGAGCCATTTCTTATAATATGAAACTCGGAATAGGAGGAGTCGTGACTTTTAAAAACGGAAAAATTGACCAGTTCTTAAATCAAATCGATTTGAAGCACCTTGTGCTAGAAACCGATTCGCCTTATCTGGCACCCGTTCCTTATAGAGGGAAACGCAATGAAAGTAGTTACATTGTCAATGTTGTAGATAAACTCGCTGAAATTTATACTGTATCAAAAGCAGCAATTGCGCAAGTTACTACTGAAAATTCTAAAGAAATATTCGGGATTTAACGGAGATAAAACCTAACTTTAAGTTTTTTTTTGTTCATTTGCCAAACTAAATTGATTACAATAATGAAGAGATTTGATGCTATTAGACCTTATTCTGATACTGAAATAAATGATGAGATTTTAAAAGTACTTGATCATCCTATGATGAAAGCTCTAATGAGCTTTTGTTTCCCTGGAGTTGCTGACGAAATCTGGAAAGAACAACTCAAAAAAACCTATTCGATACGAGATTTCCAGTGTAATTTTATTTATTACGGTGTAAAACAAGTTTTAGAAAAGAGCTCTGATGGGTTGACCACTTCTGGATTTGAAAAATTAGATAAAAACACCCCTTATCTATACATATCCAATCATCGGGATATAGTGTTAGACACTACTTTGTTAAATGCTAGTTTGTTTGAAAACGGCAAACTGATGACTTCCTCAGCGATTGGCGACAATTTAGTTAAAAAACCATTTTTGAACATTGTAGCCAAATTAAATAGAAATTTTTTGGTACAACGTGGGTTAAGTCCTAGAGAAATGCTAGTTAGTTCGAAATTATTGGCTGAATATATGGCTCGTTTACTGTTGCACGAAAACCGTTCTGTTTGGATTGCACAACGTGATGGAAGAACTAAAGATGGAAATGACACGACCAACCCAGGAGTTCTAAAAATGATTGGTATGGGTTCAGATGAGTCTAATTTAATGGACTATTTTAAAAAAATAAGGATGGTGCCAGTTTCTATTTCTTATGAATATGACCCAACGGATGCTTTAAAAATGCCACAATTAATGGCAGAATCCAATAATGAAGTGTACATCAAAGAGAAAAACGAAGATATGATGACTTTGTTGAGCGGAATCGTTGGCCAAAAGAAAAGAATTCACATTCATATTGGGGATGTTCTTGAAAAGGAAATCGATGATATTAAATATAATGTTGACACATCAAACAAACAAATTTTGGCTTTGGCACAAGTTATTGATGATTCAATTCTGACTAATTATAGACTTTGGCCTACTAATTATATTGCCTACGATATTTTGTATAATACCACTACTTATCAGGAATTATACACTGAAAATGAAAAATCGCTTTTTGAACGTCGAATGGAAATGCGTATAGATCACAACAACCCTATTACCAAGCAAGGGTTTTTAGACATGTATGCTAATCCGGTAGTCAATAAATTAAAATATACTAATGCAGTCTAAAGCCAAAATACTTTTGATCTATACCGGAGGTACGATAGGTATGATGAAAGATTTTGAAACGGGCGCGCTCAAGGCTTTTAATTTTAGTAAATTATTGCAAAAAATCCCTGAAATAAAGCAGTTAGATTGTGAAATAGAAACTATTTCTTTCGATAATCCAATCGATTCCTCTAATATGAATCCCGAAAATTGGATCAAAATCGCTATAATTATTGAGGATAATTATGTTCGTTTTGATGGATTTGTTGTTTTACACGGTTCGGATACGATGTCGTATTCTGCATCTGCCATGAGTTTTATGCTCGAAAACTTATCGAAACCCGTTATTTTTACAGGTTCACAATTACCCATTGGCGATTTA
>CAMDGJ010000250.1 GCA_945897545.1 Flavobacterium psychrophilum | reverse complement strand
ACCAGAATGTTCAAAACCTCCAGTTACATTCTTATTTTCGCCAGCATAAAGATTATATCCCTTGTTGGCCAACTCAAAAATATACTTTTTATCGCCGGTCAAAAAATTCCAATTTGACGATTTTACCCCTAATAATTCACGATGCTCCTTCAAAACAGCTGCGGTATCGTTTTTAGGATCGATAGTAATTGAAACCATTCCGAAATTAGGATTTCCAAAAAAGGTTTTCTCAATTTGCAACATACTTTGGTTCATTTTCGGACAAATGGTAGGGCAAGTCGAGAAGAAAAATTCCAAAACATATACTTTACCTTTATAAGTTTCATTAGTAACTTTGACATTATCTTGGTTTAACAAGTCAAATTTTGGAGCAGGACCAATCTTTATTAAATGGCTAATATTTGTACTTGTATTTGAAACCTTGTCTAATCTATCACCTTTAACGATATCATTATTTTGTATCCTATCTATAATTTTTGGAACCGCATATATTCCGAAAACAAGAATAATAAATGAAATCCCTATGTATGATTTATTTTTGAGCATCAGTACTATGAATTAAAGTTGCTTAGAAGCATTGCGGTTTTTTTTGAGTGCTGCACGGTATTCATATAAAATAACTTTGAAATCATCTAGCATTTCATTGCTCAATTCTGCTGGTTTAAAAGTATTATAGCCTTCTTTGTAACCTTTCTTTTCTTTTCTGCCTCTAAGGTTCCTCTCTTTGTCAAGAATATAAACGTTTGGTGTTCCCAAATTACCATCTAATTTTTCAACAAGCTTCAGTTGATTGTAATACTTAGTAACATCAGCTGCTGGCGCAAACACGAAATGCCATTGACTAACATCTGTAAATGCTTTCAACGCAACTATAACGCTCTTGGCTTGCTCTTCTGTTCCTAAGGGGCAAATAACTACGAATTGCAAATCTTTGAAAGTATGATAGCGTTGGTAGATTTTTTGATTAAGATTAAAAAAATTACCTCTGTTTTCTGCTAGTTTCGACCCTGAAAAACCAAGAATAGTTATTTTACCGGTCAAACTTATTTTTTGGTTATCCAAGGATTTCCAATTTCCAAAATCAACAACTTTTGGCGTAAGAACAGGTAGTTTAGTGTAGCCATTAACTCCTGAGGCAAAAAAAAGATAAGCAACAATAGGTAAAATAAAAAGAACAAAGAGAACAATATTTTTTTTCATAATAGAATCGAAAGATAATGTGCAAAAATAAAAAAAGGCACGTCAAGCGCACCTTTTTTTTGAATTAATATTTTGTTAAAAATTCCACTTGATGGTACTATTTTTAAAGATCTCAAAAATATAATCAGCTTCTGTCAAAAGGATAAAAAGCAAATAGACTACTAGAAAAATTAAGGGTAAAATTACCGCATATCGCAAAGCAGTTTTTTCACCTTCCATGTGCATAAAGGCATACACGATATAATATGCTTTTACTACAGTTAAAATGATAAACAACCAGTTCAGTAAATTCAAACCTAAAAAATTGTTCATGTGTAAGACTTCAGGCTTAATAATCCCGAAAATTACCTCGACAATTGTTATCAAAGATAAAATTCCGAAAACTGTCCAAATTCTTTTTGTATTAGAAACGTGTCCGTGTGACATAATAATTACTTTTTGATTATTAAACTAGATAGAAAACCGTGAAAACAAATACCCAAACTAAATCAACAAAATGCCAATATAGCCCAACCTTTTCTACCATTTCGTAGCTCTTTCTTTTTTCATAAGTTCCAAGTAAAACATTGAAAAATATGATGATGTTAATTACTACTCCTGAAAATACGTGAAAACCGTGAAAACCTGTTATAAAGAAAAAGAAGTCTGCAAACAGCTTGCTACCATATTCATTTCTCACCAGATTAGCTCCCTCAACAACAAGACTTGCCTGACTTAGTCTTAATTCAGATTCTTTTCTTGTCAAGATTGTTTTTTTCTTTTGAGCATTTATAACCTCGGTTCTGATCAATATTTCCGGATGCGCTTTGAATCCGGCTTGAACCTCGGCTACGGAATAAGTAGGTAAAGACGATTCTTCCATAAACCACCTTCCTTTATCTTTGGTCAATTGCTCTCTTTCTTCTGAAAGTGTGGCGGCAAAATCAGCCAGCGCCACTCTTTTTCCGTCTTTGTCCACAAACTGCAGTAAACTACCACCAGTTGTTTCAATAGCGCCATATTCGCCCTTGATAAAGTTTTTCCATTCCCAAGCTTGTGAACCTACGAATATTAAACCTCCAATAATAGTCAAGAACATATAAACAGCAACTTTATCCTTTTTCAATTGATGTCCAGCGTCAACAGCAAGCACCATTGTAACAGATGAAAAAATCAAAATAAACGTCATAAACGCAACATAATACATTGGCGCCGAAACGCCGTGCATAAATGGAAAGTGTGTAAACACTTCATCGGCCAAAGGCCAGGTTTCAATAAATTTAAATCTTGAAAAGCCATAAGCAGCTAAAAACCCCGAAAATGTTAACGCATCTGACAGGATAAAAAACCACATCATTAATTTGCCATAACTTGCTCCCATAGGTTGGTTGTCGCCACCTCCCCATAATTTTTCTCCACTATCTGCAGTAGTAACTGTATCCATAAAAGTTATTCGTTATTAAGTCCCCAAAATTACAATTTTTTCTTATTTAAAGAAAAATAAAAATAAAAATAAATATACCCACAATAAATCAAGAAAGTGCCAATACATCGCACCTAATTCAATACCAAGGGTTTGATTCGAATTATACTTGTTTTTTAATTGTTTGTAAATAATAATTAATAGTGCAATCAATCCTCCAGCAAGGTGCAATAAGTGCACAACCGTGACAATATACAGGAATGTTGTTGTAATTGAACTCTCGGCTCCAGTAAAAAAATATCCGTCTGCCACTATTTGGCCGAAGCCCATAAATTGTAAAACCACAAATAAAATCCCCAAAGCCAGGGTAGCCAAAAGAAATGCTGTTGTTGCTTTTTGATTGTCCTTTTGAATCGCTTTTTTCGCTAAATGAAAAGTAACGCTACAGCCTATTATAACAGCTGTACTGTAGAAAAACGCCGATGGCAATTGAAAATCTTTCAACCAATCTACTCTAGATTTACTCACCACAAAAGCACTTGTGAGTCCTGCGAACATCATAATCATACTGATAATTGCGAATAACAAGAGCAACTTGTATGATCTTGCTGTTCTTGCTTTGTATTCTTCTGCGGTCATTGTTGTTGTCATAACTATCTTAAAAATTTGTCAAAAATATAAATAAATTGCAATAAAGTGATATAAGAAACACTTACCAGCATCAACGTTCTTGCAGCTTTTGCGCTTCGTAACTGATACAATTTCACGGCGTAAAAAAGCATCCAAAGTCCGAGCAAAAATACCAAAACCGCGGCAATTGGCGTAATAAATAATTGGCCCGTATAACCTAATGAAGGCAATAATGAAGCAATAATCAACCACACAGTATATAATATTATTTGCAAGGCTGTCCCTTTATCTTTTTTACCTGTCGGCAACATAAAGAAACCTGCCTTTTCATAATCTTCGTATAAAAACCAACCGATAGCCCAGAAATGAGGAAATTGCCAGAAAAACTGAATAAGGAACAAGGTTCCCGCTTCAATACCAAAATCTCCTGTTGCCGCAACCCAGCCTAACATAAAGGGAATTGCGCCTGGAAAAGCACCGACAAAAACAGACAAAGAAGTCATTGTTTTTAAAGGTGTATAAATGCTAGTGTATAAAAATATAGAAACAGCACCAAACATTGCTGATTTTGGATTGATAGTGTACAACAAAACAATTCCAATAAAAGTCAGAATACTAGCAATAACAAGAGCTACATTTGGAGACATTCTTCCAGCTGGAACGGGACGATTCTTAGTTCTATCCATCAACGCATCTAGATCTTTTTCGATGACCTGGTTGAACGCATTTGAAGCACCAACCATACAATAACCACCCACCGCTAGTTTTAAAAGGGTAATCCATTGCAACGATTGAAAATCAGCAACGCCAAGCAAAAAACCTGCAATAGATGAAAAAACAACACTAATGGCCAATCCGGCTTTAGTAATTGCTTTGAAATCAATAAAAATAGATTTAATTGAAATGGTA
>CAMDGJ010000249.1 GCA_945897545.1 Flavobacterium psychrophilum | reverse complement strand
AATTTTAGGGCTTTAGGCTGATTAATCATATATTTAAATGTGCGTTGAATACACTATAAATATACTGATTATCAGCTTATTAAACTAATTTATTGAAAGATATTTCTTTCTTTTTTTATACTTTTTTCAACCCTTGATTCGCATTAATTGTATAATTTATTGATGTCATTTTGAACAATCATAGCTGCAGCCATTGGAAAGAAAAAACCTAAAACAAGCAATAATGTAGAGTCGTCTTTTTGTGGATATCCAATGCGTTGGTAAACTTGTGGCAATCCGTCTTTGCCAGCCAAATAAAAGAAATAAATATTCACAGGATAACAACATCCAGCAAAAACAGCTACTGGCGTCGAGATAACTTCACGTTCTGCAACGGCATTGAGCACTTCGGCAATTTTAATATTCCAATAAATAAGATACAATCCACAAGTTACAAATCCTAGGATTAATACTAAAATAGGATCGACTTTAAATACGGGAATGGGGTCTTTGGGTTGGTTCCAATGTTCTGTGATTGTGGTTTCCATTGATTGATTGTTAATTGGTTACAGTAAAAATATAAAATTTATTGAAACGCTTTGTCTATTGGTTCCCAAAGTTCAATTTTATTTTCTTCGAGGTCTAAGATCCAACCGAATTTTCCATAATCATAGGTCTCCATATTACCTACAATTGTTACGCCTTCATCAGCTAATTTTTTTAACAAATTTTCCAAATCGTTTACTCGGAAGTTTTGCATAAACTGCTTTTTGCTGGGTTCAAAGTATTTCGTGTCAATTGAAAATGGCGACCATTGAGTAGAACAATCATTCCCGGATTTATCTTTCCACCAAAAAGTGGAGCCGTAATCATCCGTCTTTAATCCCAAATATTTTCCATACCAAGCCACTAGTGCTTTAGAATCTATGGCTTTAAAGAAAAAACCGCCAATTCCTGTAACCCGACTTTCGATTTTATTTTCTTTGGGTTCACCAAAATATTTTGCCTTGATTTTATCCGCGATAACTTGTGCTAATCTTTGATGGCTTTCAAAAGTCCAACCGCCTATGTGCGGGCTGAGAACTACATTTTTTGCATTCAATAAATATTGAAAAGCTTCCGGAAGTTCAGTCGTCCCTCGACTGCGCTCGGGATGACAGGCTTGGGCTGATACAAAAAGTGTTTCAAAAGATAACTTTTCATATTCCAAAACATCTAAACCAGCACCGAGTATTTTCTTGGTTTTCATTGCTTCAACTAAATCAGCGGTGACAATATTTTTACCTCTTGAAGTGTTTATGATCCAAAACGATTTGGCGAAAGTATTGATAAAATCAGTATTCACCATCTTATTCGTTTTTGGTGTCCAAGGAATATGAAGACTCAAAACATCGGTTTTTTGCTGTAATTCTTCTAATGAAACTTGTTTGGCATTCGCATCGCCCACGTTTTCTAGAATATCATAACATATGACTTCGACCTCAAAACCCCGCAGTTTTTTAGCAAAAGATTTGCCCATATTTCCGTAACCAATGATGCCCACGGTTTTTCCATTGAGTTCGTGCCCACGATTGCTTTCTCGATTCCATTCTCCAGATTTGATTTCAGCATCAGCTTTATTCAAATTATTGAAAAGCGATAAAATCATTCCCAAAGTATGTTCGGCAACGGCATTCCTATTACCTTCGGGAGCGGCAATAAGGTCGATGTTTTTAGATAATGCATATTCACAATCAATGCTTTCTAAACCAGCTCCAACGCGTGCAATGAATTGCAAATTTGTGGCTTTATCCAGAAAAGTTTGATCTATTTTGAAACGGCTACGGATTACAATCCCTTGATAGTCAATAATTTTGTCTTCTATTTCTTCTTTGGAAGAAGTGAAATCTTCGTGATTTGTAAATCCTGCATGCTCTAATTGTTGCCAAAGCAAAGGATGATTGCTATCGATATGAAGGATTTTGATATCCATAAAAAGTGTTTTACTATTTGGTTTAACAATATAACAAAAAAAATACGGTTTATCGTTTTGTCAAAAGCATTTAGTAAAACAATTGTTTAAGTTTGTATAAATATTGAATAAAAGGTCAAAATTTAACCCTGATATTCTATACTACAAGACCTATGAGGTTTTAAAAACCTCATAGGTCTGTTCTACAAATCACTAAATTAATTTAACCTTGATTCACAAAAATTAGAACATTTAGAAACAAAAAAAATTCAAAATGAAATTAACAAAAACCTTTAAATCCTTCTTTAAAAGTGAAAAAGCAGGTGGAATTCTGCTGCTTTGTGTAACCATTTTGTCGCTTTACCTTGCCAATTCTCCTATTCAAACCGAATATATTTCCTTTTGGTCCACAGAAGTTGGGCATCATTCCATCACTCATTGGATTAACGATGGATTGATGGCGATTTTTTTTCTTTTGATTGGTTTAGAGTTAGAACGCGAAATTTATAAGGGAGAACTGTCCAAAATTAAAAATGCAGCTTTGCCACTTTTTGGTGCTCTTGGAGGAATGCTTGTCCCTGCGGGATTTTTTTTATTGTTGAATTTTGGAACCATAACCCAAAACGGCGCTGGAATCCCAATGGCTACTGACATTGCATTTGCTGTCGGAATTTTGTCTCTTCTAGGAAATCGTGTACCCGCTTCCTTGAAAATATTTTTGACTGCATTGGCAGTAATCGATGATTTGGGAGCTATTATCGTGATTGCCGTGTTTTATACAACATCCATTGCTTTTGTAAATTTATTTATTGCTTTAGGTATTATGGGGGTTTTGTTTATTTTAAATAGGGTGAAAATTTATAACCTGATTCCCTACCTGATTGGCGGAATTGCAATGTGGTATTTTATGCTAAATTCTGGCGTTCACGCAACAATTACTGGGGTCTTACTGGCTTTTGTAATCCCTTTTGGAAACGGCAGCAAAAAATCACCTTCCTACATTTTACAACATTTTCTCCACAAACCAGTGGCATTTATAATTCTTCCTTTATTTGCCATTGCAAATACTTGTATTGCCATAGATGCAGGCTGGGAAGATGGTTTAAGTCATTCTAATTCGCTTGGAATTCTTTTAGGACTCGTCATTGGGAAACCTTTGGGAATCTTACTTTTTACATTCTTTGGCGTTAGTGTAGGAATTTGTTCATTACCCAAAGATCTAAAATGGTCAAGCATTATTGGCGCTGGAATGTTAGGTGGAATTGGGTTTACAATGTCAATTTTTATTACACTTCTTGCCTTTAAAAATGATGGTTCAGCAGTGATTACGTATTCTAAAATTGCTATTTTGATTGCTTCTTTTATTGCCGGGACTATGGGTTTCCTTTGGTTAAAATTCACATTGAAAAACCCTATTCCGAATCTAATTACCCCAAAAGAATAGTTAGATTTGCAATAAATACAAAAAGGGAATTTAGCTATAAACTAAATTCCCTTTTTTTGATTTTTATAAAAAGTTTATCCCTTGATTTGTTTCAAAGAAGTCTTGATTCCTCTAATCAATGACGAGCTGAATCCGTGCATTTCCATTTCATTCAATCCGGCAATCGTACAGCCTTGAGGTGTTGTAACTCTATCAATTAATTGTTCGGGATGGATGTTTTCTTCCATAATCATTTCGGCAGCGCCTTTTACAGTTTGAGCTGAAATTGCCAAAGCAGTTTGCCAGTCAAATCCGATTTCGATCCCAGCTTGCATTGAAGCGCGAATGTAACGTAAAGCAAAAGCCGTTCCGCTTGCTGCTAAAACAGTTGCCGCGTCCATTAATTTTTCATCAATAATAGGCGCTGTTCCCAAACCTTGGAAAAGAGCCACTACATTCTGAGCCTGGTCTTTGTCTTTTTCATTAAAAGCAATGCAGGTTGCCGATGCGCCAAATTGAGCCGCGATATTGGGCATAATTCGGATAGCATGATGGGTATCGCCAATCTTGTTTTGAAGCGTTTCAATAGACAAACCACTTACTGCTGAAGCAATTACTTTCGTAGAAATTACAGGAAGAATTTCGGCCAAAACGGTATTGACCTGATATGGTTTTATGGTCAGAATAATAATATCTGCTTCTTGAATATTATGTTTGTTATCCGTTGAAACCGTAACACCCAATTGTTCTAAATACAGAATACTTGACGTATTTCTTCTGGTTATAGTAACTTGGTTATTTTTTGTGAATTTTGTTA
>CAMDGJ010000248.1 GCA_945897545.1 Flavobacterium psychrophilum | reverse complement strand
CAACTCCTTAGTTGCCCACGGTCGAAATACTGGTGAGGAATTTGCGAACAGTTTTTCGAATGCGAACAGCTCATTTAAAAGTAGCTTGGGTTTTTATAGCACGGGTGAAACCTATAATGGCAAACACGGAATGTCACTGAAATTAGACGGTCTCGAAAAAGGAATTAATGATAATGCTAGGGTAAGAGGTGTGGTTATGCATTCAGCTAATTATGTTTCAAATTCTTTCATAAAATGTAATAAAAGATTAGGACGAAGTCAAGGTTGTCCTGCTATTCCAGAAGAATTACTCAAAGGAATTGTCGAAACAATAAAGAATAAATCCTGTCTATTTATTTATCACCCGTCAAGAAATTTAGAAAAAAACGCTCCGTTATTTTCATAATTTGTTATTCAAAACGGCATCAAGATTATAGATATCATCTCTAAAAATCAAAGTGTTATTTTCGCTCCAAGCAGTCCAATATAAAAGATAGATATTAACTTTTTTTTGTATTTTAATATACTTAGTTTTTTTACTCTGGAGTATTTTGGAAATTTTTTCTACATTCCAATTCGTTTCGTCACTGAGTAAATATTCGGCCAATTCGAATGGGTTTTCAACTCTAACACAACCTGAACTCAAAGAAAGTTTCTGTTTCCCGAAGAAATCTCGATGATTTGTGTCGTGTAAATAAACCGAAAACCGGTTCGGAAAAGAGAATTTAACCATCCCTAGAGAGTTAAATGTGCCGGGACTTTGCACATATCGATATCTTTTTGCACTTGAAAGTTGCCAGTTACTTGCAGAAACTTCACTCCCGTTAGTATCGTACACTTTTATATTAGTTTGAGCTAAGTAGTTTCTATTCGAAGAAATAGCCGGAATTACATCTTCCTTCAAAATAGTAGGCGGCAAGGTCCACGTAGGATTCAAAATCACATTACTTAATCTTGACGAAAGCACTGGGGTTTGCCTTTTATCTCTGCCCACGATGACTTTATGGGTTCTAATGGTGTCATTATTTTTAACCAAAGTCAATTTGTAATCTGGAATATTTACAATCAAATATTCCTTTCCCATATTTTTTGGAAACCATTTCCATCGCTCGAGATTCGTTAGAATTTGTTGTTTTCGATAATTTTTCGAGAAATTTAAAGCTTTAATAGTACCCGTTCCAATAACTCCATCGGCTGCAAGTCCGTGACGGATTTGAAATTTTTTTATCGCGTCCTTTGTTTCACTATCGTAAACAGCAGAAAGACTGTCTTTTGCTTTCATATCTTTCCAATACAATAATCTCTTTTTTACTTCAATTACTGCCGCATTGGTGTCATTTAGGACAATTTTCGATTCAATTGCAATCGGACTAAAAGTAGAATTCGGAAAAGTATTTATGATTTTTAGTGCTTTTTTCAAACTTTTATAAACCATATGATTGGGTTTTAACTGCTCCATTTTATATTTCAACGAATCTGTTTTAAGTAAAATGGTGATCGTGCTGTTGATATTAATTGTATCCATTTTTAGATCCCAATTTTTATAAAAATTCTGTTGATTGAATATTCCGGTGCTCAACTGTGAGATGTATTTTTGAAGTTTATGCGTTAACAAAACATCATATTTTGCTCTTTCATTATCCGCTAAACTATCGTATTTTTTTTCATACTGCTGTAATTTATTTACCGCATAATTAACTAGATTTAGACCTTCTTCATCTGCATTATTGAGTTGTTCTAGAATAATTTTTCTATCTTTTTTGGATTGCCAAACTGATTTGAATCCTGTAGCAATATAAAACTCTTTTAAAATTTTACCGCCAAACGGCTTTAACAATAAACTATCTATATCCACCGATTTACCTTCAACAATGATAGCTGGAATTGGCGCAGGAAGTGGATCTCTTACTTTTTTTTTGTTTTCTTTTTCACAACTCAAAACGGTGAATACTAGTAGTAAAAGTAATAATTTATGCATTATTGATTTTTTTAAACATTGTAATGTGTTCACCAACATCCGGTATTTCAAAAGGAAATCCTATTCTTTGAAATCCTATTTTTTCGTAAAAACCGCCTGCGACCATTCTCGCATTGAACCAAATTAAATCTACCCATTGATTCTTACATTCGTCCTCACAGTAGAGAATTAGTGCTTTGCCAAAATCCTTTTTTTGGTGCAGTTCTAAAACCGCCATTCCTCTAATATGGCATTGATTATTTTCTAAAAAAAATCAGATTACTTTTATTAAACAAATGATATAATGCCAACTAATTCTTGACTCAAAAAAAGCCTAAAATGTCGGGTTGTTTCTAAATCATCCCCCTCAAACTGGCATCTTTCTATCGATTTCCCTTTTCGAAGTACAGGCAGTCTAACTAAATAAGTCTCGGAAGTTGAAATAATTTTTATGATTGTCATAGTAATATAAATATAATGAATTTTTAACGATTTAGTTTTAAAACTGTTATAAAAAATAAATAAGGTTTTTATAAATACTTTAAATAAAACTTGCAAAGAAGCTAAGTAATTAATTATATTTGCAATGTTGTTAATGCGAAAGTAGCTCAGTTGGTAGAGCTCCAGCCTTCCAAGCTGGTTGTCGCGAGTTCGAGCCTCGTCTTTCGCTCTAAAAACCTCAAACGAAAGTTTGGGGTTTTTTATTTATTGGTTGCGGCGGGAAGTTTGGTATCAAGTCTAAAACCGGATCAAGTCTAAAACCTGTGGAGGAGTAAAAATTATAAATATTGGTTAGTCTAAAAAGGAAGAATTCTATATTTCTAACTCCCCTGAATTGAGATCTAAATGCTTTTATTTTGGCATTAAAAGATTCAGCTGAAGCATTTGTGCTTCTGTTGTCAAAATAGTTCAATATGGTTTGGTAATGATTGATTATCGTTCTGGATATTGTATTGAAGGATTTAAATCCAGGTTGATTTATTTTTTCGTGCCATCTGGCCAACCTTGAAAGTCCAATAATTTTATCCGTTGTTTTTTCAAAGATATTTCTTAAATCTTGAGCCAAATCATAAGATTTTTCAATATCAGGATACAATTCAAATAATATTTTAGCGCGTTCTGTCTGGTTTTTCTACCATTTTAATTTGTTTTTATATAAGAAATAACGGCTTGCAGCCAAGAGTTGTTTAATTGTATCATTATTGGTTAATATTACAGGGTTCTTTGATGTTCTTGCTTTTTCTATAGCTTCATTCTCGAGGTCAATTGCTTTCCAACGATACTTGATTCTGATTTCTTGCAAAGGTTCTGTAGCTAGTTTTTGAACATGAAATCGATTGTTAAACCCGATCGCTTGGATATACAAATGCCTCTTTTTATGGATAGACGGAATTATATTCCGTGCCCTTTCCAATAGGCAACTAAAATACTCGAGGTTTTAGCCAAACTGACGAAGTAAATCTAATACGATTACTTAGTCAACTTTGTAGGCACGGAATATAATTCCGCCCTACCGCTCACGAGAGAAACGGACAATTTTCATGTAAAACCCAATCGCTCGGATCCTCCAAATGCTATTCTTTTGGCTACAGGTCAAATAAAAATGAAAGAAATGTTTTTACCCTGACTTATATTAATGGTTTTATTGGTTTTACTTCAGTTAGTTTTTATCTTTTAGTTATGCGGAGTGTTTTTTGGTTTTCACCTTGACTTACTTTCAAGATATAAGTACCGCTTGGATAGTTCGCTCCAAGTTGAGTTGGTCCTGATTCTACTTGACGTTGTTCGATTAATCTCCCTGTCATATCATAAACCTGAACTCCCGTTGTAGATTTTCCTTTTCCTGAAAATTGAACCTCAAGTGTGAATACATCTGAAGATGGATTTGGATAGGCTATAACGTTGAATTCCTCAGTTGGCGATGCCAATCTTACAGTGCTAGTACAAGCAGTTTTTGTCAATGCAAGTGCTTTAGTTGTTAAGCAGGGTCCAAAAGCATTAGCTGATCTGATAACTAAACTTTTATCAGCTGAAGTAAATGCCGCAGTTCCGTTATAAACAACTTTAAAAGTCAAGTCAGAAGTAGTTAATACATTTAAAGTATTAGAAGGCGAGCTAGCAGAAGTTACAACAGATCCCGTAGGCGCTGTAATTATATATCTAGTTGCACCTACCGGAGCAGTAATAGTATAACTAAATCCTTCTGATCTATTACAAACTGAAAGTGAACCACTAACTG
>CAMDGJ010000247.1 GCA_945897545.1 Flavobacterium psychrophilum | reverse complement strand
TAATTTTTTTCGCTTCCACCTTCGTGCTGTCTTTATCCGTAATTTTTGCTTCAAAAGTATTGCTTAAATCAAAACCGAGGATATTAGAATTTGAATTTCCTGGCGCGCCAAAAATTCCTCCTTCAAATCGGGTGTAATCTTTTGTCATTGTTCCGCTAGCATCTGTCGCGTAAGTATTATAATATTTTTCGAAACTTGGAGTATAACCATACGAAACCGATGGACGTATAACGTGTCTAATGGACTTTATTTTTTTATTTTCTCCAAAATTAAATGTTCCGTAAATGGTCGTGCCCAAACTGCTAGAAAAGTTATAGGTTCTAAAGGCATCAAAGCCATTAACGGTTTCATCGACAACTTTGCTAAGATCGTCGTTGTATCCTCTCTTGATCGTTTTTAAATACCAAACTTCCTCATAATTCAATGAAGTTGAAGCGCTGAAATGTTTGAATATTTTAAAATTGGTACTTAACGGAATAGAATGTTTCATCCCTATTTGAGCATTATCGAACATTTCTTTTTTAAAGAATAAGGAGTCGGTGGTGACAAAACTGTTTTTTCCGCTTAAATTATACAGTAAATTTATATTTTTAAAAAAGCCTTTTTTAACTCCATCTTTGCCTACAAAAGGATAAATTCGATCTACACTGAATTGTAAATCGGGCAACGTCATATTGATCTCCGATGTTTGCGTATTTTGGGAATGTGTCGCTGACAGCGCAATTCTTGATCCTACAGTACCCTGAAATGTTTTGCTATAAGAAACAGAAGAGCTTAAAGTATTATTTAAATTTGAACCAATATTGTCCTGATTTATAGACTGTCGAAAGTATTTGCTGCTTCCTAAATTGACCGATGCGGAAAAACTCGAATTAGGGCTCGCTTTTGAATCTTTGGAATGCGACCACTGTATGTTATAAATATTTTGCTTTGAATAATCTGGATATCCTCGTTCGCTATTTATTAAATTTTCGAATCGAATGTTCAAGTTCCCTCTATAACTGTATCTTTTAGCATAAGAGGTTTCGCCTCGAAGGGCGTAGCTTCCATTTGTATAATAATCTCCTAAAACCGTTAGGTCATAGTGATCACTAAGGGCAAAATAATAACCACCATTTTGCAATGAAAATCCCCTATTATTTGAATCATTATAACTCGGCAATATTATTCCTGAAATGCTGGTTTCTTTGCTCATTGGGAAAAAAGCAAAGGGCAAAGCGATTGGTGTTGGCACGTTTGCGATGACCATATTAGTGATTCCAGTAACCACTTTTTTGCCGGGAATAAATTTCACCTTGTTAGTTTGAAAATAATATTCGGGATTGTCAATATCTTTTGAGGTAGTGAATCGGGCGTTTTTTAAGAAATAAACGGAATCATTTTCTTTTTTGGTAATAGCTGCTTTCACTTTAAACTCACCTTGTTCCGTTCTTGAATTCCAAATCAGGGCTTTTTTTGTTTTGAAATTAAAACGTATAGAATCGGGTTCTATCACATTTCCTTCTTGTTTGAAATTTGGAAATTGAGTATAAGTTCCTGAAGAATCTTTGATGCGACCTGCATAAACTTCATTCTTCTCATAATCCATTACTATTACTCCAGCTTTCAACTCTATATCCTGATAGTAAAGTTCCGCTTTATTATAAAGTGTTATAAGCTTTTTCTTTTGTTCAATTCTTGCGTACTTTTCAGCTTTATATTTTACTTTTCCTTCAAGAAATACTTTTGCTTTAACACTGTCTTTCTGTATAGTATCGGTTGCAGTATTTACAATTGGAATTGACTTAGGGGTACTGTCAGTAGTCAATTTTGGAAGGTTTTTTTGTTTTTTTGAAGGTATAGTTGTGGTTTTTTTAGCTATATCTTGAGAATATAATTTACAATTTCCAATTGTTAGGAAAATTGATAATAAAACGATATTAAATAAGTTTGTATTCAAAGGTTTTAATGCTATTTTTGTAAAAATATGGCTCGTTTATTGATGGGTCAAACTTACATATAAATTTTTGGCAAAAATAATCAATTAATAATTTATGTCCTTAGTGTTTTATTTAAATTAACTTTTGTAAATGAAATTCAACTATAAAAAATCCATTTTAATCGTGATTATATCATTGTTTCTATATGGCTCGGTTTTGTCCCAAAACAAACAAACATTTACAATTATACTCGATGCAGGTCATGGAGGAAAAGATCCTGGTAATTCTTATCACGGTTTTGTCGAAAAAGAGATTGCACTTAAAACGGTATTAAAAGTAGGCGAAATTCTAGAAAAAGAAAAAGATTTAAAAATAATATATACCCGCAAATCAGATGTTTTTATTGAATTAGTAAATAGGCCAAAGATTGCCAATAAAGTAAATGCAAATTTATTTATATCCATTCATTGCAATTCGGTTAAAAATTTTGGCCCCTCTGGAACGGAAACCTTCGTTATGGGACTATCACGTAGCGATATGAATCTAGAAGTGGCAAAAAATGAAAACTCAGTTATATTATTAGAGAATAATTATAAAGAAACTTACGAAGGCTTTAATCCCAAAAATCCCGAATCTCTAATAGGATTGACGCTGAAACAAGAAGATAATTTATACAGCAGTATCAATTTAGCAACAAAAATTCAGAACAATTTCACTCATAATTTAGATAGAAATTCTCGAGGAGTAAAACAACAACCACTTTGGGTTTTAGATGCGGCTTATATGCCAAGTGTATTAATTGAGTTGGGATTTTTATCTAATATAGAAGAAGGCCGATTTTTAAATTCAGATGAAGGTCAAAATAAAATGGCGCTTCAAATCGCAAATGCAATTATTGCATATAAAAAGGAATATTTTGGAGAAGAAATAAATTTGACTCCAAAAAGTAAACCAATGGATACAGCTGTAATCGCAAATCAAATTAACCAAAAACCAATTGCGGTTGTCGTTTCTAATGATACCGTATATAAAGTGCAGCTTTTTGCGAGCTCAAAAAAATTACAATTAAATTCCGCTGAATTTAAAGGATTAAAAAACGTTTCAAGTACCTTTAACAATAACTTATACAAGTACACTTACGGTGAAACGTCAAATTTTGATGAAGTTTTTAAAATGCAAAAAGAGGCTAAAAAAACAGGATTTACTGACGCCTATATTGTTGCTACTAAAGACGGGAAAAGTAGCAAAGTAAATGAGGTTGCAAAGCAATAATAATTAAATTTCTAAAAAAAAGTATTTTGAAATTAATAGGCGAATTTAGCAAGGCATTTAAGCTATCATTTATAATGATATGTTTTATCTATTGCCCTACTTTTGGCCAGTCTAATCTATTTAGGGTAACTTTAGACGCAGGCCATGGAGATCATGATTTTGGAGCTGTTTACAGTGGCCGAGTTGAAAAAAATATAAATTTAGCCTTAGTACTTAAAGTGGGGAAAATATTGGAACAAAACCCTAAAATTGAGGTTATTTACACACGTAAAACAGATGTTTTTATTGATTTAATAGAAAGAGCTAATATCGCTAATCGCGCGGATGCTAATATTTTTGTTTCCATTCATTGCAATGCGAATAAAAATACGGCAGCATCAGGAACAGAAACGTATGTGATGGGGATGAGTAAGGTAGCATCGAATCTTGAAGCTGCTAAAAAGGAAAATTCTGTAATAACCTTAGAAAAGGATTACAAAGAAAAATATGAAGGATTTGATCCTAATTCTCCTGAAACAATGATCGGAATGACCTTGATGCAAGAAGAATATTTAGAAAATAGTATTTCATTAGCTGGTAAAGTTGAAGATAGATTTGCAGACTTAGGAAAAGAAATTCGGCACGGAGGAGTAAAACAAGCCCCTTTTATGGTACTTCACAAAGCGTATATGCCAAGAGTTTTAATAGAAACAGGATTTATTTCTAATACTATCGAAGGTAATTTATTGAACTCTGAAGAAGGTCAAAACGAAATCGCTTCAGCTATTGCCGATGCCATCGTCAGTTATAAAAGAGAATATTTTAGTGCTGATGCTACAGATAGTTTTGCTGAAAGACCTTCTCAAAAAATAATTGAAAAACCCATAAAAGATACTATTACTCGTGACAAATCAAAAGAAGGTGCTGAGGATTCGATTGTAAAACAAGGTGTAAAAACTATTGATTCCTCCGGAACTATATATAAAGTGCAGCTTTCGTCAAGTACAAAAAAAGTTGAATTGAAACCAAGTAATTTTAAAGGATTAGCAGCTATTTCAATGGCCTCTGA
>CAMDGJ010000246.1 GCA_945897545.1 Flavobacterium psychrophilum | reverse complement strand
AAGGTTTTTCCTTAACCGTTTTACAACAAGAAGAAGTTTCTGAAATTGCAGATTTTGAAAAGGAATTGGGAATCAAATTTACCAAATTCCAAAAGCCAACTGCGGAAAGTATTGAGGAAAACAACACTATATTGTGGGCAAAGCAAATCTTTAAAACAAAACCCAATCACGCAGTTACTGAAGATTTCAAAAACAAAATCAAGACAATTTTCCATCATCTGACCAAGGATGAATTGATAGAAAAATTAGTGGCAAATCAATTGCTACAAACCAAAATTGATTTAAATTCTGAAACAGTCGTTAAAAAATATAAAAACTGATATTTGTAGCTTTAATTATAAGGTGTTTTTGCATCAAAAATAAATAGATCATTATGAAAATAGTAATAATAGGCGGTGGCTTCGCTGGAATAAATCTTGCCGAAGAACTTTTAAATTCTAAAAGTATTGAGGTAACACTTGTAGATAAAAACAACTACAACTTTTTTTCTCCTCTCATTTATCAAGTCGCAACAGCATTTTTAGAACCTTCAAGTATCAGTTATCCTTTTCGGAAGTTTTTTGCAGGTAAAAAGAATTTAAAATTTCGATTAGGAGAATTACAAAAAGTGATTCCGCACGATAACAAAATTATACTCAATAATGGCGAGTTGGAGTACGATTATTTAGTTTTCGCTAATGGAGCAGAAACTAGCTACTTCGGAATGGAGAATGTACGGAAAAATGCCATTCCAATGAAAACGCTTAATGACGCAATTGAAATGCGTAACACTTTATTGAAAAATTTAGAAAAAGCAACCATTTGTAACGATATTAGAAAAAGAAGATCATTGCTAACTATTGTAGTTGCTGGAGGCGGACCAACAGGTGTCGAGGTTTCGGGAATGTTAGCCGAAATGAGAAAAAATATTATCTTAAAAGAATATCCGGAACTAGCTACCGTTGCCAGCCATATTTATTTAGTCGATGGTGGAGAAGCACTGTTGGCACCAATGAGTAAAGCGTCCCAAATGGACACACTTGAAGCAATTACAAAACTAGGAGTTGAAGTAAAACTAAATGCACAAGTTTTTGATTATGTAGATGATACCGTTTATTTTGCCAATGGTGAAACGATACAAACTAAAAATTTGATATGGGCAGCTGGTATTACGGCAAAAATATTTGAAGGAATTCCCGAAGAAAGTTACGGCCGAGGGAAAAGAATGATTACCGATGAATTCAATAAAGTAAAGTCAACAGAAAATATTTTTGCTATTGGAGATACTTGCATTGAAATGAGCGATCCCGCTTTTCCAAATGGACACCCACAAGTGGCGCAGGTTGCAATTCAGCAAGGATTAAATTTAGCCCACAACTTTAAGTTAAAGCTTAAGAATAAACCGCTCAAAGCATTCAAATACAACGACAAAGGCTCTATGGCTATTATTGGAAAGATGAAAGCTGTAGTAGATTTGCCAAATCCAAAATTACATTTCAAAGGTGCTTTTGCTTGGTTAATTTGGTTGTTTATTCATCTCATTTCATTAATTACGTATCGAAATAGATTGCAAACATTAATTAATTGGATGGTTGCTTATTTCTCAAAAGATCAAGCATTGCGAATGCTGATTAGACCAGAAAAAAGATCCAAACAACTCTAGGCGTAATTTTTCTAAGAATAGCAGTTATTAATTTTATATTATTAGATGTATTGGTTTAACTGGAAAAAATTTATTAAATTATTATAATATTATGTACCAATTTCAAGTTGTTATATAGCTTTAATATTTTCTGCAGACCGTTATTATTACATTACTTATGAACTATAATTTATATTATGTAAAATAGAATTTGCAAGTAAATAGAATCAATTATATATTATTCTTTCATTAATAACACTACTCTAATACTTTTACAACAAAAAAAGCGTCATCAAGTACTTATGACAACGCTTTTAATAACAACAATTATTTTTTATTTTACAGAAAACGGAATATTCCATTTTTCCCAGCTTAAAACAATATCGTTTTTATTGATCGTATAAACTAAACTTTCTGTACTTGATTCTATAGCTATTTGTTTAACAGTAACTCGTAATTGATCATCTTTTTCTTTATAATCATGAGTCCCGGATTGTTTGGCCACTTTACTAAAAATAAGCACACATTCTTTTTCATTTGGTATCACAAAAAAAGCATATTTACCTGCTGGCAATTTTGAACCTTCAATAGTAAGATCTTTGTCGGTTTCAATAGTTGTTGCTGCATTGGCTCCAGCTCTCCAAATTTTATTGAACGGTACTAATTCTCCCCAAATAACTCTTCCTTTTACAGAAGGACTACTATATTTAATGCTAATTGTAGCACCATTAATTTGGCCTGTTGCACTTGACGCAGGACTTGCAGGCTTCTTTTGTGCATTAACGAAAGTTACTGTTACTAATGCAAAAAATAAAAGTTGAATTTTCTTTTGTAATCCCATGATTTAAAATGTTTTAGTTATGTTGATAAAATTAAAATAACTCATTCAAATTTCTTATAATTGTGAATAATTTTAAGAAAAGATTGTGAAATTTATAAAATAATCGTTTTACCCTTTAAATGAGAGTATTATGATTTATTATTTATTATTTTTACACTCGAATTTATATATCCAATATGAACACAATTGCTGAACACATAGCTGATTTCTTAAAAAAATATCCGCCTTTTGATAACTTAAATTTTCAAGAACTATCGGAAATTGCTACTAGCATTCGAGTTGTTAATTTAGAAAAACACAAAACTCTATTTAGAATCAATGATGTTTTACACGATAGTTTTTATGTCGTTGCCTCTGGAGTAATTAATTTATCAGTAATTGCAGATGCTGAGGAAACATTATTAAATAAATGTTTTGAAGGTGATGTTTTTGGTTTACGTCCTTTTTTTGCCAAGAACAACTATATGATGACTGCAAAAGCACGTGAAGAAACTATTATTTATGCTATTCCTATTGCTACTTTTCGGCCTTTTGTGGCCAATAATTCAAAAGTTTTAGATTTCCTATTGCATAGTTTTGCATTGAACACAGGTAATCCCAATGATAAAGAGAATTTACATGGAAAATTAATTTCTGATAATGTTTACTATTCTGATCAAAAATCAGAAATGCAATATTTTCAGTCTTTAAGCTACAATGTCACTCCTTTGAAAGCTACAGCTTCTAGTGTCGTACAAGAAATTGCTGTTCTAATGACAAGTGCAGAAATGAATAGTGTTATTGTATGTGAAAATAATTATCCTATCGGGTTTGTCACTACTACAGATATGTGCTTTAAGATTGCCTCTGGCCGATTTCCAATTTCAGAGACAATTGATAAAATTATGTCTTCTCCGGTGGTAACTGTTGTTGAAAACGTGTCTTTGGCTGAAGCGCAATTGTTGATGTTAAAATACAACGTGACTCATTTATGTGTAACTCAAGATGGAACTGACAAATCTGAAGTTAAAGGTGTTATTTCTGAACACGATTTAATACTTGCTCAAGCCAGTAATCCAGGGGTTTTAATCAAAGAAATCAAACGGTCTAGGTCACCAAAAGATCTAAAACTAATTAGAGAACGATTAACGGAACTCATTCAGAAATCGATACATAAAAACATAGCACTCTCTCATATTAATAATATTACAAGTGAAATAAATCTTGCAATAATCAAACGCTCTGTCGAGCTGTCTATATTAGATTTGGGCTCACCTCCTGTTCGTTTTGCTTGGTTAAGTATCGGTAGTCAAGGAAGAAAAGAGCAATTAATACCTACGGATCAAGACAGTATCTTAATTTTTGAAGATGTAACAGCTGATAAATATAGAGAGGTAAAAGACTATTTTCTAAAATTAGGAAAAAGAACAACATCTATTTTGGAAAAAGTAGGTTATCCAACTTGTCCAAATGGACATATGGCAAGCAATATGCTTTGGTGTAAATCATTGACAGATTGGACTAAACAATACAATAATTGGATGAACACTCCAGGTGAAAACAGCAATGAGTTGAGCAGTATTTTCTTTGATTTTGAAATCGCTTTTGGAGAACATAAAATTGAAGAAGCTATAGAAAACGTCATTTTTAATAATGCTAAAAATAACGTGCTATTTTTCGATTTTCTCGGAAATGATGCTTTAAGAAAGAACTCGGCATTAAGTTTTTTTAAAAATATTATTCTTGAAGAAGAGGGAATAAATAAAAATAAATTTGACATAAAAACGCGTTCTTTATTACCAC
>CAMDGJ010000245.1 GCA_945897545.1 Flavobacterium psychrophilum | reverse complement strand
TCATCATTATTTTTATTTTGCACTATAAACGCATCTGGGAAATAAAGACACAATCTATATCTATTTGAATCTATTACCTCTTTAGAATATTTAGCCGCCAAAGCAAAATCTGCAATGCCTTTATCTCCAGTATTATCCCTTTTAGCCATACTACCTCTTGTAAGATAGATACTCGCTAATAAAGTTTTGCCCGCATCTTGAGTAGCATGTCCTGCTAAACCGGCGGTTTTTACTTTTAAATGAACCACACTATATTCAAGATCCTTTATTATATTTTCATATATAGTAGCTACAGGAGTTCTAGGAATATTTAAATCATTCAATGACGTCGTTTCTGAATATTTATAAGGCACATCACCAAAATAGCGAATCAAATTGAAATACAATAACGCTTTAATAAATTTAGCTTCGGCCACTAAAGTATTTCTTTCAGCAACATCCATATCAATACTTGGAATTTTAGATATCGCTTGATTAGCTTGATTTATTCCCTTATAATGATCTCTCCATATAGGCAAAACTACTTCAATATTATCGGCAGTAAAAGTATATAAATTAAATCCCGAACGAGGCACTTTTGAACCTGCGTAAGTTTCATCTGTAGAGAATTCCAATTGTTTTTGGCCATATACACCTTCAAGTTGCAACGCACTATATACACCTACAATTGCAGATATGGCATTGGCTTCTGTTTTGAAAGAATTTTCAGGGGATGCTTGAGAAACTGGAACTTCTTCTAATGCATCGCTACAACCTATAAATCCTGTAATTAAAATAATGAGATTTAGATATTTGATTCTATTTTTCATGTTTTTTTATTTTTAATATTAAAAATTAAGAGTCAATCCCAAAGTTATGGTCGTGTTACGTGGATAACTTCCAAGGTCAATTCCGCCACCCACTTTACCAGCTGTTCCTCCTATGGCATTTACTTCAGGATCAAACCAAGAATATCTAGAGATCATCAAAGGATTATTTACTCTGGCAAAAACTCTAAATTTACTGGCATTCAAACTTTCAACAACATCCTGAGGCATAGTATATCCTAATGTAATGAAATCAAGCTTTAAAAAAGAGCCGTCTTCTACATAAGCACTACGAAATAAAGAGGAATAAACACCATTTGAATTTTCTCCGTGAAAAGTACCATTTGGATTATATGCTGCATTATAGGAGTTATCAGACATTGCTTTTAATGTGTTCCAATTTCCAATATTCACCTTATCTAAATTCCCAATATTTCCATTTATTACATCGTTACCATAGGAAAAGCGAAAAAAGAAACTAAAGTCAAAACTTTTATACGTGAATTCATTATTCAATCCTCCTATAAATTCAGGTGTGGTATTCGCTATTGGCACTTTGTCAAAACTATTAATTAAACCATCTCCGTTGACATCATAAATTTTGACTTGTCCATTATTATTAGTATCTGGAATTCCCACACCAACTTGTCTTGGGCTATTTGATGCTTCTGTTTGATTGTTTATGATCTGATTTTCAATGTATCCATAATAAATCCCGGTTGACTCTCCAACACGAACCAATATTTCATTATTGAATTTACTTGGAAAAATATTAGCATCAAAATAAAATTCAGACTTATCTCCTAAATCTAGCACCTTATTTCTATTAAATGAAAAAGTAAAATCAGATCTCCATTTAAAATTACTTTTATCAAAATTAATTGAATTAATAGTTAATTCAAACCCTTTATTGCTGAAAGAACCAATATTTTTTAAAGCAGTTTCGAAACCTGAGGACAAAGGCAATTGAACTTCTAACAATAAATCGGTTGTTTCTTTATAATAGGCTTCGGCAGTAATGGTTAAACGATTTTTAAAAAAACCTAAATCAACACCAAAATTGTATTGCGCAGTAGTTTCCCATTTCAAGTCAGGATTAGATACACTGCTTGGTACTTTTCCAGAATAAAACACATCATTAAAAACATAATTTCCAGCCTCTAATAAACCTACCGCGCTGTAGGCTGGTATCTGGTTATTACCGGTTACACCATAGGATGCTCTTAATTTGAAATTATCAAAAACATTTAAATTTTTTATAAATGATTCCTCTGACAATGTCCATCCCAATGCTACAGAAGGAAAATAACCCCATTTATTATCTTTACCAAATTTTGATGAACCATCCGCTCTAATGGAAGCGGTTACAAGGTATTTCTTATTGTACCCATAAGATACTCTACCTAAAAAAGAGATCAAATTTTCTTCAGTTAAAATATTTGTAGGAAAAATAGTCAAAACAGCACTTGATAAATCATTAAAGCCATTGGTTTGATCACTAAAACCCGTTGCCCCAGCAATAAAATTACTTCTTCGATTATCTGAAAATTCTCCAACAGCAGTAGCATTAATATTATGCTTATCAAAAACTTTTTTATAATTGAATCGAGTTTCAAATACTTGATTTAAAGTTTCAATTTTTTCAAATCCTGCTAAACCATTTTCCTTAAATCCTTTCAATACAGTTGAAGGTAAAAATACCTGGTTATTGATATAACCGCGATTAAAACCATAACTAGTATAAAAGGTCAAATTATTAGCCAATTTTGTTTCATAAAAAACGTTTCCAATTATCCTGGCACTTTGCGTTTCATTATCCACTTCATTAAGATAAGTAACAACATTTTCATTATCTCCAGAGTTTGTATCTGGATCAATGTCAATATCTCCAAGTTCAAAATCAATGGGTTGAAAAGGATTGGTCGAAAAAGCCTTTTTAAAAATAGCATCGGCATCCTTTTCAAGACTTCTTCCCATATTTTTGGTAAATGCTAATTTAATATTTGTTCCAATTCTAGTATTTTCACCGATAGATTGAACTATGTTTGAATTTAAATTATATCTTTTAAAATTAGTCTTAATAACTACACCTTCTTGATCTAAATAATTTCCCGAAATTTGATAATTTAATCCATCTTTACTTCCACCACCCATACTAAGATCGACCTTTCTTGTCATGGCAACTTGTGTTGCCTCTTTAGGCCAATCAACCCCTTGTGCATTAGCGTCTTTTTGATCTTGCCAGTTGGTACTCAAGTTAGCAGTGGTCCCATTTAAATAATTGACTTTATCTTTAATTATGCGATAATCTATATACTCTGAATCCGTAAGAATCTTTGGAAACCTTGTTGCAAATGATGTACCCGTACTTACTGTTGCCGTTATAACAGGTTTTCCTTCCTTTCCTAGTTTTGTTGTAATAATAATTACTCCATTCGATCCCCTTGCACCGTAGATGGCTGTTGCAGATGCATCTTTTAAAACTTCGACAGACTTAATCTGACCAGGGTCTATATCCGATAATGGATTTGATGAGGCATTATCATCTGGAACAATTGGAAAACCATCAATAACATATAAAGGCTGATTACCACTCGTCAATGAACTACCTCCACGAATAATAGCTTTTACTCCTGACCCCAACCCGTTATCGTTTTGCGTTATTTGCAAACCAGCAACACGACCTGCCAAAGCGGTTTGAAGATCTACTGGATCCCCTTTCTCAATACTGGTTCCTCTTACAGTAGAAACAGCTCCTGTTAAATCCTTTTTCTTGACAGTTCCATACCCGATTACTATAACTTCGTTTAAAGTAGCATTCGATTCTTCAAGAACAATTTTAATAGAATTTCCCTGTATTTTGACTTCTTTTTTATCAAATCCTACACTTGTAATAATTAAGACATCGCCGGTTTTTGCTTTTATTTTAAAAACTCCGTCAAACTCAGTTAAAACCCCGTTTTTAGTTCCTTTTATGACTACATTAGCTTGCGGCACGGGCAATCCTTTAACATCATTAACGACTCCTTCTATCGAGGTCTGAGCGAATAGCGATATAGAAAATGTTAAAAAAATAATTGTTAATAATTTAAATTTCATTTTTTTTTGGTTGATTAATAATTTGTTTGATTTGACAATTTTACGAATAAAAAAAATTAAATACCTTAAAAAAAATAAATATTTATAAAAGAGATATTAAAATTTTAATTTATCAACATAATTAATTGGCAGGTCAAAAATAAGCTTCTAAGAAGATTTATGCTAGTTCAAAAAGTCTCTTTTATAGAGTGAATTTGTCTCAATGCATGCAGACATTGACTTATTTGAATCGTACAAATTCAATAACTCCCAAAATATAATTATGTATAGAGCAAAATATTTATTTAAGGCTCTACTGGGTTTTGTGTGAAAAGCTAAAACATTTAAAATAAATTTTTAAATCTTTTAAACC
>CAMDGJ010000244.1 GCA_945897545.1 Flavobacterium psychrophilum | reverse complement strand
TTGCTATAGAATTGCAAAATAAATTCCCTGATTTGCCTTTGATTATTGATCCATCACATATTACTGGAAACCGTGATATGATTCTTGAAGTGACTCAAGAAGCTTTGGATTTAAATTATGATGGGATGATTATTGAAACACATAATGATCCAGACAATGCTTGGAGTGATGCTGCACAACAAGTTACTCCAGACGCTTTGAAACAAATTTTCAAAGATTTGAAAGTAAGAAAAGTAAGCGGTGACACCCCTGATTTTGCCAATAAAATGACAAAATTGAGAGCGAATATCGATGTTTTGGATTCCAATTTATTGGAATTGCTTGGAAAACGTATGAAAGTCGCAGACGAAATTGGTCAAGTGAAAAAAGACAATAATGTGGCTGTTTTGCAAAATAATCGTTGGAATGAAATTCAAGCAAAAATGGTTGCAGAAGGCGCTAAAAAAGGATTGACAGAAGAATTTATCGTAAGATTATTCAAAGATATTCACCAAGAAAGCATTGGACATCAAGAGAAAATTTTGAATTCGTAAAATGATTTCAGAATGATGATTAACGATTTTTGATTTGCTTCGCTAGTTAGCTAACGCTCGGGTTAGATTTCAGGAGTCGTAAAGTTTAGATTTTAATAAAATCCCAAGACTAAAATCGTTTTGGGATTTTGTTTTTTATAGTATTTCTAAAAACTTTAAATTTTAAACCTGAAACAAAGTTTTATCTTTGCAAAGATTTAGGTTGAAAATCAGAAATCTAAAATCGTTAATCTACAATCAAAAATCCTCTATGACAGGAACCGTTTATAAATCTACAGGAAGTTGGTATACCGTAAAATCCGAACAAGGCGATTTTATCGAATGCCGTATGAAAGGGAAATTCCGGATTAAAGGAATTAAAAGTACCAACCCAATTGCCGTGGGCGATATAGTAGATTATGATCTCGAAGAAAGTTCAGATACTGTTACAGGAACCATTCATAATATTCACGAAAGAAAGAATTATATCGTTCGAAAATCAGTGAATTTATCGCATCAAATGCACATTATTGCATCGAATATTGACCGCGTTTTTCTTTTGGTCACCATCAACAATCCACCAACGACTTTTAATTTTATCGATAGATTTTTGGTTACGGCCGAAGCCTACGGAATCGAAACAGTTTTGGTTTTTAATAAAATTGACACTTTTGATGAAGCTACTCTTGATGAACAATTGTATATGCAACACGTGTATCAGAATATTGGATACCAATGTTTGCGCGTTTCTTCTACTGCAATGAAAGGAATTGAGGAGATAAAAGAAATGATGATTGGCAAAGTGAGTATGTTTTCGGGTCATTCTGGTGTGGGAAAATCGACTTTGGTCAACGCTTTGGAACCTTCTTTGCATTTGAAAACAAAAACCATTTCCGAAGCCAGTAAGCAGGGACAGCACACTACTACTTTTGCTGAAATGTATGATTTGACTTTTGATGCCCGAATAATAGACACTCCAGGAATTAAAGGTTTTGGGATTGTCGATATGGAAAAGGAAGAAATCAGCGGCTATTTTCCGGAGTTTTTTAAGTTGAAAGAGCAATGTAAATTCAATAATTGCCTACACAAAGATGAACCACACTGCGCCATAAAAACAGCATTGGAAAAAGACGAAATTGCTTGGTCACGTTACAATAGTTACCTCAAAATTCTTGAAGGTGACGACGAAAATTACCGAACGGATTCCTATGATGAAGATCGAAAAGCAAGCGATGAAACGAGGAAATAGTGATCAGTTGTCAGTTTTTAGTGTTCAGTGCTCATTTTTGTTACGTTTGTCATTCCGTAGGAATCTCATAAAATATAGAGAATTATGAAAACCGTTATCCAAAGAGTTTCTTCTGCCTCAGTAACCATTGATTCTAAAATTGTGGCCGAAATCCAAAAAGGATTGTTGGTTTTAATTGGAATTGAAGATGAAGATAGTCAGGAAGATACTATTTGGCTTTGCCAAAAAATTGCAAACCTTCGTATTTTTGGTGATGAAAATGAGGTGATGAATCTTTCTGTCAAAGATATTGACGGCGATGTTATTGTCGTTTCTCAATTTACACTGCAGGCTTCAACCAAGAAAGGCAATCGTCCCTCTTATATCAAAGCAGCAAAACCCGAAGTTTCCATCCCGATTTATGAGGATTTTGTCCAACAATTAGAAAAAGAATTAGGAAAAAAAGTTCAAACCGGAGTTTTTGGTGCTGATATGAAAGTGGCACTTTTGAATGATGGACCGGTGACTATATTAATTAATAGTAAAATTAAAGAGTGAATTAAAACTGTAGTAAGAAACTCTCCAGACATTAAAAATAAGTACCCAAAATTATTATAAGAAACACCTCACTCAAGGTGTTTTTTTGTTTTGTAATTCCCTACATTTGTTTTACCATAAATTGACCAAAAGTAAATGAACCTCTACGAAAAACTACAAAAAGCAACCAGCGAAGAAGATGTAAAAGATGCTTACATAAAAGCATTGGGTTTAAAAGAAGTTCAAAAAAACCTTATCGATATACAAACCAAAGAGATTTGGTTTGAGGCCAAACAAAACGCACGACTTTCTAGTTATGCAATGTTTACACAATTGATGCATTACGTTCAAGATGCTTTGAATAAAGGGCATTATATTCCGCCATTTCTTGCGGTGATTGATACTCAAAAAGCAGCTATAATGAAAAGTGAAGATGTTATTCCGTTTCTCGAAAAGAAAACCATCAAATGGGGAAAATCTGCCAGTAGTTATACGCAAGAAGCATTAGACGCTATTTCTGCTCACATCGGGACGCACTTTGTTTCTTTTAAAATCGAGACCCACGAAGAAGAGTTCATCAGCACCATAAAAAATGCCATCAAAAAGGGCGATATTATTCGTACACCAATAACTCCTGACAATTTAAAACAAGTTTTTGACAAATGGGTGGTAATGATAGGGCGAGAAATTGAAGGAATAAAAGACGAAGATTATGCGCTCTTGTTTTTTGCCGATATTATGCACGATGGCACCGTTTCTACTCACGAGAATTTGCCCGTCGAATTGATGCACAAAGATGGTTCGCCCGTTTTTCTATTAAACGGAAAAGTCTATAAATTAGGCAACAAAGAAGGCTACCGCCAGTTTTGGGCAATCTACCACAAACCTCCAAAAGCCGAATATAGAAATTATTTACTAGAGCGACGTGACAGTTTAATCCCCATAGACGAGCGCAGTTTCAAAGGCGCTTATTATACACCACTAAATGTGGTAGACAAAGCTTATGACAAACTTGCCGAAACGCTGGGCGATAACTGGCAAAAAAACTACATTGTTTGGGATATGTGTTGTGGCGTGGGAAACCTCGAAGTAAAACACTCCAACCCCCGTAATATTTATATGAGCACCCTCGACAGTGCCGATGTAGATGTGATGCGGGCTACAAAAACCTGTGTAGCAGCTACACGATTTCAATACGATTACCTCAATGACGATATTGATGATTTTGGAAATATTGATTATTCGCTGACCAACAAAATTCCGCAAGGATTACGTGATGCTATCGCCGAGGGTAAAAAGATTTTGATATTGATTAATCCGCCTTATGGAGAAACGGGTTCTGGAATTGGAAAGGGAGATAAAAATAAAAAAGAGGTTGAGCAAACTAAAATTAATGCTTTAATGAAAACCCAAGAATTGGGTTATGCTAGTAAAGAGTTGTTTGTACAGTTCTTGGTTCGAATTGCAAAAGAAATTCCAACGGCAACTATTGCAATGTTTAGCAAAATGAAATATGTTAATGCTCCAAACTTTGAAAAGTTTAGGGTTGAATGGAATTCTAAATATTTAGGAGGATTTGTAGTGCACAGCAAAGCTTTTGATGGATTAAAAGGGGATTTTCCCATTGGCTTTTTGGTTTGGCAAACAAATCAAAAAAATAAAACATCAATTAAACAAATTAGTGTAGATGTAATAGATAAAAAAGCAAAACCGATTGGAGAAAAAAGTTTTTATAATTTGCCAAATAATATATTTCTAAATATTTGGATTGATAAGCCAAACACAAACGATGAATTAGCTTTGCCCTTATCAAATGCTACAACCATATCAAACAATCCCAGATTAAAAAAATCTTGTGATGGAATGATTGGTTTTTTCTATGCAAGTAATAATGATTTGCAACATGCAGGGCAAGAAACACTTATTTCATCTTCAATTTTCACAGGAGGTAATGGAGGTGGTTTGTATATTACACCTGAAAACCTT
>CAMDGJ010000243.1 GCA_945897545.1 Flavobacterium psychrophilum | reverse complement strand
CTTTGAGTTATTCTCAAAATTGGAAAATCAATTTTGAAAGTGCCAAGCAGGAAGCTCTAAAAGAAAATAAAAATATTCTTTTAATTTAGTTTCCAATTCGATTAGACAGATTCAAGTTCCCATATTTAGAAATTCTATCAGGAAAGGGTATGTAATTGGGATGAACTGTATACACTTTCCCAGACCATAAATAATTGTCTAGTCCTGAAATAGTGATACATAAAAAAGTATGCTATGGAAACCCCACAAGAAACAATCTATGTAAAGCGTACACAAAAAGACTACACTGTCTTTTAAATTGCAAGTAGTTCAAGAAATAGAACTTGGAGGATTATCAACACACGCAGCTTGTCGTAAGTATTGTATCCAGGTACGTTCAACTATTGTTTGTTGGCTTCGAAAATTTGGTGACTTTGATTGGAAAAATCAAACACCATCGAATATGCCAAAAACTCCAGAGCAAAAAATAATGGAACTAGAAGCAAAAGTTAGGCTGCTAGAAAAGCAGAAAACATTTTTAGAACAACAAGCTTTTGTTGCTGATAAGAAAACCATCATTTTTGATATGATGATTGATATCGCCAATTTAACAAGTTAGTTGCTAAAAAGAGTTAGCGTAAATGTTCTTGAAAGTAAGTATGACCGTAAAGTTTCCTATGAAATAGTGAACGTTGTTGAAGGCAGTGGCGAAGGACGGTTTTTTTCTAAAAACTGTGCCAGTAATTTTTTTTGGAGTGTTAGCAAAGGAATGGCAACTGAAATGTAAAATTAATGACTAAAAGTGAACGAAAAGAAATGTCGTTGAAATAACAATTTATTCGTTTTACTTCTTTATGTTTTTAAAATATCATTTTTACCAAATGAATATCCTTTTTACTGCAATCTTTATAAATATATTTATTTTAATAATTGTTTTACAGAAAGATTGTACTTTTTTATTACATTTACTGCTTTAATATCTTTTTTACCGCATTTTATGGCATTACAAAAAGCAGGAAGCCTTTGGTTGGCAGCACATTTTGAACTTAGTAATTATCGAATAACCCATCGATCCTATATCGGTACAAGGGATAAAATTGAAGTGGCTCATGATAACAGTATCGAACAAACCTATGGTCCCAAGTATGCTCCTAAAACAGATACAGCAATAGGTCATATCGAGTTCATGTTCAAATATGATGATTTAAATCTTGATCTTTTAGCGGCAGTATTCCGTAAATTGGAAGAACAGGAACTTCTAAATTATATTTACGAAAGTCCAAGCGGACGCTATTCAAGAAGAATCGGTTATTTGTATGAATGGTTAACCAATAGAAAATTAAATATTACACATGAAGTCAGTGGTAATTATACCGATTTACTTGACACAGAGCGATATCTTACTGGCAAAATCATAAAAAACGCCCGCTGGCGTATTAACGATAATCTATTAGGTGTTCCAGAGTTTTGCCCTATAATTCGAAAAACGCAAGCCTTAAAATTGCTACTTACTAAAGATATTAGGAATGAAATTGAAGGACTTAAAAATGACTATTCTCCTGAAATATTTCAACGTGCCAGCCAATACTTATACCGTAAGGAAACCCGATCATCTTACGAAATTGAAAGCGAAAAGCCATCGCCTGACCGTGTTGATCGTTTTATCACTATACTTTATCAAGCAGGGAAACAACCTTTTTCGGAGGTAATGGCTGAACAGAATTTAACTATTCTGCAAAATGCTATTGTTGACCCACGCTATGCTCAACCTGGTTTTCGTGATTTCCAAAATTATATCGGGCAGACCAATTATCGAGGTGAAGAAATTTATCATTATGCATGTCCACCACCAAATATGGTTGGTTCTTTGATGACAGGACTTACCGCCACAGAAGAAAAAACATTAGGAACTCCAGAAGTTGCGCGTGCTGCTATAATTGCCTTTGGGTTTGTTTTTATACACCCCTTTTTAGATGGAAACGGACGCATCCACCGCTTCTTGATTCATGATATGCTCACCCGAGATGGTTTGGCGGAGCAAGGTCTTATTATACCCGTTTCGGCTCACATGCTACAAAATATGGCTGAATATGATACTGTACTTGAAGATTATTCGAAATCATTGATGCAACGTGTTCGTTTTAGTATTTCTGCAAGTGGAGATTTGAGTATTGACAATCCAGATGATGTTAGCCCTTATTTTAGATATCCTGACCTAACAATGCAAAGTGAATATCTTGCCAAAACTATATTCTCAACCATACAAGAAGACTTACTTGAAGAACTTTTTTTTCTGGAACGCTATGATGAACTAAAAAAGGAACTCCAACAGTTGATAGACATGCCGGATAAGAGATTAAGTGATGTTATTATGTACCTTCATCAAAATAAAGGGTTTTTCCCTAATCGAAGAAAAAAACAATTTGAGGAGATTACTGATCCTGAATTTAAAGCGATAGAAAGCATTTATTCAGAAATATTTTCTTGATGATTATTGTTTTTGGTAAATAAAATGTAAGTTGACTTTGATGTTCAAAATGGATAAAAGTTCATTCATCAATTTATCAGAGCGGTTTCCACACCAATTATGAATAATTGTATTTTGGTTGTTTGGGCATAATTAAAACTACAGACTAAGAGTAAAAGTAAAATGGAAAATTATCTACTCTAATTACTAGAAAAAGTAACAGTACTTTTTTGAGTTTCTCAAAGGAATAGCTTCAAAGACATTGTAATAATTTATAAAATTAAGTTACGTTTAAATGCGCAGCCCAACTCAATTATGGAATCAGTTTTTGCAATACCTGGAATATTATCTATTTTTTCGTACAGTAATTTCCTCATATGTTCGTGATCTTTGGCGATTAATTTAATGTATAAAGTAAAAGACCCCGTAATAAAATAACATTCGGTTATTTCTGGTATGTCCTTTAGCGCCTCAATAACTTTGCTGGAGTCTTGATCTTTGTTTAAGGTAATCCCGGTAAAAGCGCCCCAATCATAACCAATTTTCTTTTCGTTTAAGACGGGTTTTATTCCAGTTATAATATTTTGCTCTATTAATCTACTGATACGTTGGTGTACCATTGTATTCGATATTTTTAAATTTGATGCTATAGCTGAAAAGGCCATTCTTCCGTCTTTTTCTAATTCTTTAATAATGCTGATGTCAAATTCATCTAATAGTTCCATACCTGGCCATTTATTTAAGTTAAAATCATTTTTTTTTCCGTTTTAAAAGTAAATATTTTTTTTCATTTTCCAATATCGCATATATATTCAATACGTGATTTAAGTAATATGACTTTTTAAAAATCTAAAATCTAAAATATGATTTTATTTACATATATTTAAAGTCAAAAATAGCATTTATTTATGAAAATAAAATTATATTTATTACTTTTGTATCATATTTAAATCAAATTGGACAATGATACCGACAGCAACAGAACTTTCATCAAAATCAGAAGGCTTAATAGAAAAAGAAAATAAATATGGTGCGCATAATTATCATCCGCTTCCCGTTGTTTTAGAAAAAGGCGAAGGTGTTTTTGTTTGGGATGTTGATGGTAAAAAATATTATGATTTCTTATCCGCTTATTCAGCCGTAAATCAAGGTCATTGTCATCCAAAAATCGTTAATGCAATGATGAAACAAGCACAAACGCTGACTTTGACTTCTCGTGCTTTTCACAACGATCAATTGGGTGTTTTTGAAGAATTTATTACAAAATACTTTGGTTTTGATAAAGTTTTACCAATGAATACTGGTGCTGAGGCCGTAGAAACTGCTTTAAAATTATGTAGAAAATGGGGATATGAAGTCAAAAGAATTCCTGAAAATCAAGCCCAAATTATAGTTTGTGAAAATAATTTCCACGGTAGAACCACAACTGTCATTTCGTTTTCAAATGATGAAAATGCACGTAAAAGTTTTGGTCCTTTTACAGAAGGATTTATAAAAATACCCTACGATGATATCGAAGCTCTCGAAAATATTTTACAATCTTCTGCCAATATAGCGGGATTTTTAGTAGAACCTATTCAAGGTGAAGCTGGAGTTTATGTTCCTACCGAAGGTTATTTGGCTAAAGCCAAAGCACTTTGCGAACAACACAATGTTTTATTCATCGCCGACGAAGTACAAACAGGAATTGCGAGAACCGGAAAATTACTAGCGACTTGCGGTAATTGCTCTTGCACGAATGGTTGCGAAAACAAACCCGAAGTAAAACCCGATGTCCTTATTTTAGGAAAAGCGATTTCTGGGGGCGTTTATCCGGTGTCTGCTGTTTTAGCTAATAATCATATTAT
>CAMDGJ010000242.1 GCA_945897545.1 Flavobacterium psychrophilum | reverse complement strand
CTAAGTTTTCATCAGCTAATAATCATTTAATATCTGAATATTGCGGTCTCTATGTAGCTGCAACTAAATGGAAATTTGAGGAGTCTGATATGTGGTTGGATTATTCTAAAAAAGGTCTTGAGATTGAATTACAAAAGCAACATTCGCATGGCGTAAACAAGGAGGAAGCGGCGAAATATATTCAATTTATAACTGATTTTTTTCTAATACCCTTTGTTATTGGAGAAAACACTAATAATCCTTTTTCGAAAAATTATAAAAAGTCTATACATGAAATTTTTGAATACATCTATGAGTTTACAGATATAAATGTCAATTTTCCAAAATATGGTGACGAAGATGATGGGAAAGTCATTTGTTTGAGTACCGATGAATATTACAATAATTTTAAATCCTTAATGACTTCAGCGGCAATTTTATTTGAAGACGGTCGATTTAAATCTAAATCTTCAGGCTTTGATCTAAAAAATGAATTGCTGTTTGGTGAAAAAGGTAGAAGTATATTTAATAAAATAGCTTCTGTACAAAGCGCACAAGTTTCTAAGTTTTACAATACAGAAGGACATTTTGTCTTTAGAAAACAAAAAATCGAAAAAGAAATATATCTACATTTTGATGCTGCTCCCTTAGGTTATCTTAGCATTGCGGCACATGCGCATGCCGATGCATTATCATTTTTAATGCATGTGAATGGCTATCCAATTTATATTGACTCGGGCACTTATAGTTATCATGTTTCAAAACGATGGCGTCAGTACTTTGTTAGTACAATGGCTCACAATACGGTTTGTGTTGATAATGAAAACCAAGCAATTCAAGCAGGGGATACCATGTGGTTAGATCATTACAAATGCAATATATTAGAGACTCAACAAAATGGATTTAGGGAATTAGTAAAAGCAAGTCATACCGGATATAGAAACGTTACTCATGCGCGTTCAATAGAGTTTGATATAGAAGAAGACTGTTTTACTATTATAGATGAATTGAAAAATAACGATGGCGAAGTACACGATATTAACTTGTTATTTCATCTTCACCCCAATATCAGTATTTCTAACATAGTAGAAAACGAATTGGTATTATCTCATCCTTCAGGTATTAAAATAGCTTTTACTATTGACTTTTTTGAAAGTGATATTAAAGTAATAAAAGGACAAGAAAAACCTTTATTGGGATGGTATTCGGACTCATTTATGCGAAAAGAGCCAACACATGTTATAATAATTAATAAAAAAATTACAACTTCTGTTACAGCAATATCTAAGATTAAAATATTAGAATATTAATAATTTTACAAAAGCACAAGACTTAAAGGTTTTATCAAAAAGTGCATTTCATTAATATTATCAATTAATACTAAAATGTTTTTTCTTAGAAAAAAACACAAATAATTTTATGGATTCTAAAAGAGTATTAATCACAGTTCCGCATTTAGCACTTCCAGGAGGAGTTACCGGTTTATTTAATTTGCTGAAATTAAATAAAAAAAAAAATATTCAATATTTCAGTGTGAATTCAAGTAAGAACAAATGGGGTGTAGTTTTCTTACCTTTTGTATTCTTTAATTTTTTTTTAAAATTGCGAAAAATTCAAGTAGTCCATATTAATCCTTCATTAGATGCAAAGTCATTTTATCGGGATATGGTATTTACATTTATGGCAAAACAACTTTATAAACGTAAAACAATAATTTATTGGCACGGATGGGAAAATGAATTTTATTACAAAATAAAAAATTCTAAAATTTTAAAATTTATTTTTAATAATACGTTCGGAGTTGCAGATGTTCAAATTGTTTTAGCAAATGAATTCGGTGAGAGCCTAAGGAATTTAGGATACAAAAAAGAGATATTATTGGAAAGCAATGTGACGGAAAGAGTAGATATTACTTCCTTTCAAAAAATAAAGACAAATAAGGCAGATTTTAATTTGCTGTTTATTTCAAGAATAACTAAAAACAAAGGTTGGGATATTGCAATTGAAACCATGAAAATTCTAAATAGTACAAGTTACAGTAATATTAAACTTACAATTGCAGGTGATGGTGATTGCTTAGAAGCGGCACAACAGCTAGTCGCAAAGAATAAAATTCAAAATGTAAAGTTCACGGGCTATATTACTGGGAAAGAGAAAAGTAATCTTTTAAAAGAAGTAGATGTTTTGTTTTTTCCAACTTGTTTTGATGAAGGAATGCCACTGACCATTCTTGAAGGCGTTATGTACGGTATGCCAATAATAACGAGAAATGTTGGGGGAATACCCGACCATTTAAAAAATGGTGTTAATGGTTATTTAACCGACAGTATAAATCCAGAAGATTTTGCAAATTTAATATTACGGATAGTAGAAGATCCTGAAACTTATAATCTGTTCAAAACAAATAATTTACAATTAGCAAGTATTGAATTTATACCAGAAAGATTAATCAATAGACTGTTAAATTTATATAATATTACTTAAATAACTACTTATGTGTGGAATTGCTGGATCTATAAATGTGTCCTTTTCAGTTGAAAATTTGAAAGAAATAATTCATAGAGGTCCTGACTCTACTGGCTACATTGAAATAGAATGTAATGAAAATAAATTACATCTAGGGCAAACTCGTTTAGCAATTGTTGATCTTAGTGATGCTGGTTTTCAACCTATGACGGATTCTTCAGGTGGTTTTACTATTCTTATGAATGGCGAAATATATAATCATGAAGAATTACGTAAAAATATGGAAGGTATAGAATTTAGAGGTCACTCCGATACAGAAACCGTTTTGTACCATTTAATAAATAAAGGGATTGATGGCTTAAGTGAATTAAACGGGATTTTTTCAATAGCTTTCTTTGATCATAAAGCCTCAAAATTATTTTTAGCAAGAGATCCATTTGGTGTTAAACCACTATATTTTCATTTTGAAGATAGTCTTTTAGTTTTTTCATCTGAAATTCGATTTATTACTGGTTTAATAGGAAATGTTGACATTGATCAAAAGTGCTTATATAATTATTTGAGACTCCGATTTTGTCCTTCTCCTCTAACTTTATTTGAAGGTATAAAAAAACTGGAACCTGGTCACTTCATTGAGTTTGATTTGAAAGAAGATGTTTTTATTAGTAGAAAAAAATTCTTCTCATACATACCTAAGAAAAACACCAAAATAACTTTTGATGAAGCGTTGGAAGAATATGATGTTTTAGTTAGAGCAGCAATCAAGCGTCAATTAATGTCTGATGTTCCGATTGCCATTATGCTAAGTGGTGGCGTGGATTCTGCATTATTAGCACATCTTGCTCAAGAAATTAGCGGTGAAAAATTTGATACTTTTTCGGTTGGATTTGACATAAAGACTGGAGCAAATGAACTTGAAGATGCGGCAGCAACTGCGAAATGGTTAGGTAGTAGACATCATGAAATTATACTGTCAGAGGATAAGTTTAAAGATAATTCAGCAGATTTAATCCGAATGATTGAAGAGCCTGTTGGATCACAATCCCTTTTTCCTTTTTATTATCTTACAGAAGAAATTCATAAAAAAGGATTTAAAGTTGCTTTGTCCGGACAAGGTGTAGATGAAGGTATGGCTGGTTACAGGAGGTATAATTTTCAGAATACTTTTGATAAATATGCTAGTCCATTTTGGAATATCCTTAAGATAATCTCACCGTTTTTAAAAAATGATAAAGTAAGAAGAGGAATTAATTCTTTAATAGAAACAGACCGCACAAAGCGCTTTATTGAAAGCTATTCCTTTTTTGATAAAAAGGATCTTAATAACATATTAATTGATGATAAACTTTTATTTGGAAGTGGAGAGTCGCAATTATTAAATTTATTACATAGTAAAGCTAATCTTTATAATTTAGATGAAAGAGATGGACTAGACTTCATGTTAATGATGGATACTCGCCTAGCTTTACCAGATGATTTACTGCTATACACTGATAAATTATCTATGCAACATTCTCTTGAAGTTAGAGTTCCTTTTTTAGATGTTGATTTAATGAAATTTGTAGAATCCTTACCAGGTACCTATAAATCAACTAAATCAAAAAACAAAATTCTTCATAAAAAATTAGCTGAAAAATATTTACCACATGAGATAATTTACAGGAAAAAGAAAGGATTTTACATACCTCGAAATGAATGGTATAAATCGGAAGCAGGTCTAAAATTTAAGAATCAAATAGCAACAGATAATACAGTTTTTAGTGAATTAATCAATAAAGACATGATTTGCAAAATGTTTGATAATCATCGGGCTGGGAAATATAATTATGAGGATCAATTATTTTCAATAATAAACTTATTT
>CAMDGJ010000241.1 GCA_945897545.1 Flavobacterium psychrophilum | reverse complement strand
AAATTGATAATTCTAAATTGTGTACTCTTTTTTCGATGTATTCTACTTTCTGGTTCAATAAATCGTTACCACTTTTGAACTCTGTTTTGATGATTAAAGCCATCGTTTTAACTTCAATCAAATCTTTCTCCATACTCTTGAAATCAGTGTGTAATTGCTTGATAAAATAAGCCACAATCGAGAGTAACAAGGTGATTAACGTTCCAAAAAGTGTGGCGATGATGTTGATATTTTCCATTTTTTGGCCTTTTTAGAATTGAAAATTATTTTCAATAGTTATTTCATTGTTTTCAACTTTTGCCAATTCTACCAATTGTGGATAAATCATTTTGTAAGCTGCCACACTTTGAGTAACTTGAAAATTAGCATCAACAAATTGGAAACCAAATCCACAAAGCGGACAACCGGCAGTTTCTTTAATAGTATTTCCGGTATGGATATACACAAAACTGAAATTAGGCAAACCAGTAATTTCAATCATTCCTTCGTGAAGCTTTCCAAATGCTTTTTTGTAATCCACATTTTTAGCTCCGTGAGTGTTCAACTTTAAACTAAATACTCCTTTTGGAATGGCAGTTTGAGAAGGGATTTTCACTTCTCTAATTTTGTCCTCCAACAAGTAACATTGAAAGATGCCATTAATGTACAACTGGCTCAATGTGCTTTCTTTGCCCTGGGCTACTCTTATTATTTTACTTTCCATAGTTCTGATAGATTTGAGATTAAACAAAAAATCCCTCACTTTTGGCGAGGGATTTTCGGAAGGTTTTTCTAAAAAGCATCCTCAACTTTCAAGCAGTTACCACTGGAGAACAAGTAGTAATTTGGTCCCACTTGTTGGTAGAACTCAATTCCGATACACTGTAAAACAGTTGTGTTTACCGTTGGAATTGCTCCGTTAGGTAAAGTTGCAACAATTGTAGTAGCAGGAACTGGAGCGTACAAATCCAAGAAAGGACTGTATTGAATATCGTTTACCTCATTCAATGCGGCATCCATAGGATCATAGCTGTTTGTTGTAGCGTTGTATTCAAAATCACTTACTACTGAAAGTGAAGTAATCAAACGGAAATGAGTTGCACCTGATGGAGCATTAACCAAATTCGCTGGATTAAAAGCATCAACTACAAATTCGCCACTTTCTCTATCAACTGTGTGAGTTAATGAAAACGGAGCGTTGAAAATACCATTGAAAGAAGAGTTTTTGTCAAACTCAAAACCTTTTAAGTAATTTCTTTGTGTTGTGATTTCAATTTTACGATACCCTCTGGCTTCGGTTTGGTCTTCCAAGTTGATTTTCTTCATAATTGAAGTCAATCTTCCAGTTACTTGGCTGTCGGCCATTTGTTTCATCACTTGAGATAAACCAGTTCGAACAGATTTTCCAGCTTTGGCACAAGCGCCAAATTCGTTCATATTCTCACGAGTTCTCTCAAATTCGGGAGCAGTCAACACTTGGTCGCCAGTTGGTCCACCAACCATTCCAGCGAAATAGCCTTCCTGTCCTTTAATTTTGAAGTGTCGGATATCTCCAAGAGTTCCAACATACTTGATAACACCTTTTTGTCTTGCCATTTTTTTAAGATTTAAAAAGTTAATAATTAGATTAAATTCATAAGACAAATTTCAATGTTTATCTTTGATTATCAATAACTTAAATAACTGTAAATCAATGCAATACAACGCAAAAGCACCGTACATAGTGGAAACCCATTGGCAAATTGAAGAAGCCCTTGACGGAGATAGCATAATCATTTGCCATCGTTTCACTGGAATGAAAAAAGAAATCCGTCTTTATGGCTTGGATGCGCCAGAAGTAAAACTAAATAGGAAGATGAAAGAGGACGAGGAGAAAAGCAGTTTACCTGCCCAATTATTGCTCCAATTTGGTTTGCAATCCTTGCACTTCGTTTTGTCGGTTGCACCGCCTAAAACGGTTGTAACTATCATCACAGAACAGGAGAACTTCTATGACTACTGGAACAGACAATTAGGATATATAATATTACCTGGAGGAGAATGTTTAAATGATTTGCTTTTGATCAATGGGTATGCAAAAGCAACCCAAAACTATTACTGTGGACGATTAGCGGAATACCAAGCAATGAACCGCCAAGCGCAGCTTAATCAATTGGGTATTTATAGTTCTGTAAAAAGTTTTTGATTTGTTGTACTTATGTTGTACTAAAGGAATTTTATTTTTCGGGAGTACCAATAAAATATATACTTCACAAGCGTATTAAGACTAAACTGCTGTTATCAGATGTCCGTAATGCGTTTTGTATTTTGTTCTAAGATAAGTAATGCGGCTACCCAAGTTTGCTCAGGTCTGTATATATCGACCTCTTTGATTAAATTAGGATATTTTCGCATCTAATGTCTTGATTTGGTTGTCCTATAATACCGTCGAACTTTCGGCACTAATAAATATTCATCTCTTAAAAAATCAAATAATTTATCTCTGCCAATTTTTATTTGATGTTTCTTAAAATCATCTTTCAACATAAAATAGAGTTTCTTGCTTCCTGTTTATGATCGTTTTTGACAAACTTAGATTACTAGAGAAGTAAGACACTCTATGTTTAAATTGGATCTTAATTGGTTTAATTTTCGTTTATAATACGTTGGCTTACTATACCCAAACAATCGGCATATTTTAAAAGGACTAATCCTATAAATATGGTTTATTTCTTGGACTGCTCGGAACTAGACTTTTTTACAATCTCGATTTTTAACTAAAAATCGGCTATTACAATAAACTTCTTAAGAACTAATAATTCTTGTTTTTTTATAGCTTCTTGTGCTTCAAGCTCTTTGATACGTTGGGATTGAGAATCTTTCATGGGTCGTCCAATAGTTATTTTATCTTGATAAGTAAATTTACCATATTTTTTTAACCAACGTGGTATACGACCGTTACATCGAAAATTGTAACGTCTGCGAAGTTCTGCTTTTGTAAATAAAACCTATTCAAATTCTTTTACAACTTACTTTTTAAATAGCTCTCCATAAGTTTGCGCAGCTTACCATGTGTTGAACTCTTTTTTTATGTTGACATAATTGAAGTTATTATAATAAACTTTTTTCAGGACGAGACAAAATTTGGTTCAACAGAAAAGGCGACACTCTGCTTTCAATTATTCAAACACTAAAGAATTTAGCGCTTAATTTAATTAGAAAAATACAGATTAACACAAAGCCAATTTTTTTGCATATCCAATCTTGATATGAAAAGAAAAATGTAGACTCTAATATGATTCAAATTGTTGTCATTTAAATAACAAAAAGGTTTCCTAGTGCCAGGCGATTTTTAAAATATAATCATTCATTTAGGGGTGTTAATAACAAAAATTTGGAGTTTTTTATCGAACCGAAATGTTTAGAAATGCATTTTATCGATTTTTAAAATATTTTGAACAGATTTATTATTGTAGTTGGAAAATCTGATATAGTTTTGAAAACGATTACTAAAAACAATTTTTTGTGCTACGTACTTTAGTAAAAGTAACAAAGAATTAAGAAAAAAAATAATATTTTTTGATACTGATTTAGTAAAGTATTGATTAGAAAAATTAACAGTCTTAATTCGAATTCGGTGTTTGTAGGGGTTGGTCAAAACACTGGGAGCAATTGGATAAATCACGATAATTTTGAGATAGTTTGTATATTATTATCATTAAGTAGTTCATTTTCAATTAATTAGAAAAAAATAATAAAAACGATAAAAAAAATAAAGTTACTAAATGCAACTCTCTCAAAGAATTTTTAAAAGCACCAAATAAACCTATAAATTTAAAATCGACAAAAATGAAAACAGGAATTACCTTTAGCGCCTTTGATTTATTACATGCTGGGCACGTGAAAATGCTTGAAGAAGCTAAGCTTCATTGTGATTATTTAATTGTGGGGTTACAAACCGATCCTACGATAGATCGTCCAGCTAAAAACAAGCCTACTCAAACCGTAGTCGAGCGTTACATACAATTAAAAGCGTGTAAGTTTGTCGATGAAATAGTCCCCTATGCTACCGAGCAAGACTTAGAAGATATCTTAAAGTCTTTTGCAATTGATATCCGTATTGTGGGCGATGAATATAAAAATAGAGATTTTACCGGTAGAGACTATTGTGAAGAAAAAGGGATTGAATTGTATTTTAATACCAGGGACCATCGTTTTTCAAGTTCAAGTTTAAGACAAGAAGTATATAAAAAAGAACTTTTAAATACATAGTAGTGCAAGCTGGATAAGGTATTTGCAATTGAGCGCTATAGTAAAGTCTGGTTTGATTCTTATGCAAAATGATCAAAAT